>NZ_JXSL01000028.1 GCF_000829825.1 Paramagnetospirillum magnetotacticum MS-1
GTGCAGTCCAAGGACGCGATCAAGGTGATCACCGTGCGCGCCACCGGCTTCGAGGCCGCCGCCCAGGGCGGTTCCGCCCCGGTGGAAAGCGTGGCGGCGGGTGCCGATCCGGCGCTGTCCTCCTTCGTCGGGCAACAGCTGTCCAAGTCCGAGCGCCCCGAACTGACCAGCGCCCGGATCATCATCTCGGGCGGTCGCGGCATGCAGTCGGGCGACAACTTCCACCTGCTGGAAGCCGTGGCCGACAAGCTGGGCGCCGCCGTGGGCGCAAGCCGCGCCGCCGTGGATGCGGGCTTCGTCCCCAACGACTTCCAGGTGGGCCAGACCGGCAAGATCGTGGCGCCTGACCTTTACATCGCCGTCGGCATCTCGGGCGCCATCCAGCACCTGGCTGGCATGAAGGATTCCAAGGTCATCGTCGCCATCAACAAGGACGAAGAGGCCCCCATCTTCCAGGTCGCCGATTACGGCCTGGTGGCGGACCTGTTCAAGGTGTTGCCCGAACTCTCCGCCGCCCTGGGAGGCTGATCCATGACCACCTATATTCCGCCGCTCAGAGATATCCGCTTCACCATGGAAGAGGTGGTGGGCCTGGACTCCATCACCGCCCTGCCCGGTTTCGAGGACGCCACTTCGGAAACAGCCGATTCCATCCTGACCGAGGCGGGCCATATCGCCGAAGGCGTGCTGTCGCCCCTGAACCGTGAAGGCGACCAGAACGGAGCCGCCCTGGAGAACGGCGTGGTGCGTACCACGCCGGGCTGGAAGGAAGCGTGGAATACCATCGTCGAAGGGGGGTGGAACGGTCTGCCCTTCTCGCCCGATTACGGCGGCATGGGCCTGCCCAATCTGTTCAACCACGCCGTCCACGAGATGTGGCAGGCAGCCAATATGGCCTTTACCCTGAACCCCATGCTGACCCAGGGCGCCGTCAACGCTCTGTCGTTGTACGGCTCGGAGGAGCAGAAGGCGTATTACCTGCCTAAGATGGTCACCGGCGAATGGACCGGCACCATGAACCTGACCGAGCCCCAGGCGGGCTCCGATCTGGCGGCCATTCGATCCAAGGCGGTTCCCGACGGCGACAAGTTCCGCCTGTCGGGCCAGAAGATCTTCATCACCTATGGCGACCACGATCTGGCCGACAACATCGTCCATCTGGTTCTGGCCCGCCTGCCCGACGCGCCCGCGGGCGTCAAGGGCATCTCCCTGTTCGTGGTCCCCAAGATCCTGCCCGACGGCTCGCGCAACGACCTCAAATGCGTGTCCCTGGAGCATAAGCTGGGCATCCACGGCAGCCCCACCGCCGTGATGAGCTTCGGCGATCACGAGGGCGCCCTGGGCGAGTTGGTGGGTCAGCCCCATCGCGGCCTGGAATACATGTTCGTCATGATGAACCACGCCCGTCTGGCCGTGGGTCTTCAGGGTCTGGCCATCGCCGAGCGCGCCTATCAGCAGGCCCGCAACTACGCCCGCGACCGCGTCCAGGGCAAGCCTGCGGGCTGGACCGGCAGCGGTTCGGCGGGCATCGTCCACCACCCCGATGTGCGCCGCCTGCTGATGACCATGAAAAGCGGCATCGAGGCCATGCGCGGCATCCACTACACCGCCGCCGCCTCGGCCGATATCGCCCATCATCACCCGGAACCCAACGCCCGCTACGAGGCCAATCAGCGTCTGGAATTCTTGACCCCCATCGCCAAGGGCTGGTGCACTGAACTGGGCCAGCACATCGCCTCTCTGGGCGTTCAGGTCCATGGCGGCATGGGCTATATCGAGGAGACCGGGGCCGCCCAGCATCTGCGCGACGCCCGCATTACCACCATCTATGAAGGCACCACCGCCATTCAGGCCAACGACCTGATAGGCCGCAAGATCCTGCGCGACAAGGGCGCCTTCGCCCGCACCATGCTGGCCGAAATCGCCGGTCTGGCGGTGGAACTGTCGGCAAGTCCTATCACCGCCCTGGCCGCCACGGGCAATCGCCTGTCCGAAGGGGCCGCGGCGGCCGCCCGCACGGTGGACTGGCTGGTCAATCATGCCGCCGAAGACCCGCGCCTGGCCGCCGCCGCCGCTGTGCCGACCCTGGATCTGTTCGGCATCGTGGTCGGCGGACAGCAGGTGGCCCTTGCCGCCAAGGTCGCCAAGGCGGCCCTGGATACGGGCCGTGACCATGACGGTTTCTATGCCGCCAAACTGGCCACCGCCCATTTCTATGCCGAGCATGTCCTGCCCCAGGCCATTGCCCTGGAGCGGACGGTGATCGCCGGTTCCGCCACCGTCATGGGAGTGGATGAGGCGATTCTCTGATGAACTGAACCGCCCTGCCGGTCCAACTCCAAACCACGTTATCAAGGCCGGGCGGCAACGCCCGGTCTTTTTCGTCTCCCCAACCGTCGGATCTTGCGAAACAAGCCGCGCTCAATCATTAATGGCTAACTTGCAAAATGTCAGTGTTTTCCCATTGATACCCGCTACAATATCCAGCAATATTTTTTCTTGTGAGGCGCTTATCACAGAAATAAACAAACAGATTACAAAATTGCATATCATGCCACTAAAGGTTATTATCGCTGACGACTCGATCATTACGGTCAAGAAGCTCCTTGTCTTGATGGAGGGGCTGGGCCATCAGGTCGTCGCCACGGCATCAACAGGCCGCGAAGCCATAGAGGCCTATCGCCAGCACCGTCCCGATCTGATGACCATGGACATCTCCATGCCCGATATGGACGGCATGGAAGCCACCTCGGCCATCGTCGCCGAATTCCCCGAGGCCCGCATCGTTATGGTCACCTCCCACGGCCAGGAGAGGATGGTGATCGATTCCCTCGATGCGGGGGCCAAAGGCTATGTACTAAAGCCAGTGCGCATCGAGAAACTCTCCGATATGATCGCCAAGGTTATGGAGCGCTCCACCTGAGCGTGTAATGGCGTGAGGATCGATGTCGAGCGCATTTCCCGGTGGTAATCCCAACGATCCCGGCTATTGGGAAGTCATCTTCGACGTCATCCCTTTCCCGGTCTATGTGGCCGACACAACGACGTTCGACATCGTTTGCGCCAACCGCGCCATGAAGCAGCGGGTAGAGATCAATCCCGGCGACAAGTGTTATGCCGCCATCTACCAGCAGCCGGGGCCTTGCTCGTTCTGCAAGATGAAGGAACTGGAAGCCGCCGCCGCCGCCGGAACCAACTATCTTGAGTTCGAGCACTTCAACGATCTGGACGACCACTGGTATCAGTTGCGCGAGACCATCGTGGCCTGGTTCGATGGGCGGCGGGCCAAATACTCCATCGCCGTCAACATCAGCGCGCTGAAGGAAGTTCAGAACGCACTGGCCGAGGCCCATGCCGAACTGGCGTTGAAGAATATCCGGCTGAACGGCGCGCTGCATTCCGAGCAGGAAGTCACACTGAACCAGCGCAACTTCCTGGCCATGGTCAGCCATGAATTCCGCATGCCACTGTCCATCATCGGCGGCGCCGCCGAAGTTCTGGAAATCTATACCAGAGGCAAGCCTGAAGCGGTCGAGGAGATCGGAAAGATCGACCGGGCCGTTCACCGCATGTCCGATCTGATCGATGTCTGCCTGGCCGATGCCCGCTTCACCTCCGCCGTTGCGGCGCTTCAGGTGCGTACGGTGGAGATTGCCCCGCTGGTCGAGGAGATCTGCCGCGAAAAGGCCGCGTTCGGAGGACCGGAACGCCTTCACCTGAGCATTGGGGCGAGAACGACGATCACGGCCGATCCCGCGCTGTTGCGGGTCGCCCTGTCCAATCTGATCGACAACGCCTTGAAATACTCGCCCGCCGCCAGCGGCCCCGTGCGGGTGTCGCTCGAGTCCGGCCCCACGCAAACCGTCATGACCGTCGCCGATCACGGCCCCGGCATTCCCGCCGATGAAGCGGAACGGGTTTTCGAGAAGTTCTACCGCTCGCCTTCGGCCACCGGAACCAAAGGGGCCGGGTTGGGCCTTTATATCGTCAAACAGATCATCGAAAGCCACGGCGGCCGCATCGAAGTCGGCGCGGCCGACACGGGTGGATCCAAATTCACCATCACCCTGCCCATGGCATCCAGCCCAATCGGGTAAGCCCTGCACGCAAGAGAAGACGTCGCGCCGGTTGCCGATTCATGCCATTATCGCCAGAGAAGCCACCAGTGTCCCGGCTTCACTCAAGGATCGACACGGAAATGACCTTCAATAAAACCATCATTCCCCGCGTCATGGCCTCCATCCTCGGCCAGACTCGGGAAGTGTTGGCCGCCGAAGCGGTAATCGCCGTCGATGGCGCGGAAACCTTCGACTGCGACGTCACCAAACTTCACCTCCACGACATGACCGTCATCGCTGGACTAGGTGGTCCCATCAGTCTGCTGATCGCCTTCAGTTTCGAGACATCCCTGGTCGAAGCCCTGTTCCACCGGGTCACCGCCGATATCGAGGTTCCGCCGGGCGAGGAAGACCTGTACCGCCGCGAAACCGCCGCTGAGATCGTCAACACCATTCTTGGGCTGTGTACCACGGATTTCCAGAACATCGAGGAGAGTATCGCCCTGTCTCCACCGGTGATCATTGAGGATGCGCGTTGCATTCATCGCCCAAAAAACGCAGTATTCGCGAGCATGAGGATACGTACCGAAAGAGGTATTGTCAGCGTAAGTTTCGTCGGTCCGCGCGACCTGTTTGATGACCATATGAACTACCAATTCTAGGGCAGGCCTGATGTCAGCGTATAAAGTCCTTATCGTCGATGACTCACTTATTGCGGTCAAGAAGCTGACTCTGATGCTGGAGGGGCTGGGCCACAAAGTGGTGGGCACCGCTGGCACTGGCGCGGAAGCTGTGGAGGCCTATCGCGCGCACAATCCCGATCTGGTCACCATGGACATCACCATGCCCGATATGGATGGTGTCGAGGCCACCGCCAAGATCATCGCCGAGTTTCCCGCCGCCCATATCATCATGGTCACCTCCCATGGGCAGGAGCGGATGGTCATCGACTCGCTGGATGCGGGTGCGAAGGGCTATGTGCTGAAGCCGGTGCGCACTGAAAAGCTTTCCGACATGATCGACAAGGTCATGCTCCGCTCTACCTGACCCGGGGACACCCACTGGCATGACGAGTGCTTTTCCAGGCCTGAATCCCGGCGATCCCGGCTACTGGGAAGTGATCTTCGACGTCATTCCGTTTCCGGTCTATGTGGCCGATTGCGTCACCCATGACATCATCTGCACCAACCGCGCCATGCGCCAGAAGGTGGGCGTCGTCCAAGGCCGCAAGTGCTACGAATCCATCTACAATCACGCAGCCCCCTGCCGCTTTTGCAAAATGCCCGAGATGCTGGCGAGTGAAAGCGATGTATCGCTGGAATTCGAACACTTCAATGACCGTGACGACCGTTGGTACCAGCTGCGCGAGACCTCCCTCACCTGGTTCGACGGACGGCGCGCCAAATATTCCATCGCCGTCGATATCAGCGCTCTCAAGGGCTTTCAGAACGCGCTCGCCGAGGCCCATGCCGAGTTGGCGCTGAAGAACCGTGATCTTGAAAAGGCCGTCACCCAGGCCCGTGACGCCGAACGCGCTAAATCAGAATTCCTGGCGGTGATGAGCCATGAAATCCGCACCCCCATGAACAGCATCCTGGGCATGGTCCATTTGCTGATGGACCGCCCCCTGGCGGCGGAAGACCGCGAGAAGCTTTCGGTCGTGCATGATTCCGGGGCGGCCCTGTTGGGCATCATCAACGACATCTTGGACTTTTCGCGCCTGGAAGCCGACGGCGTGCAATTTGAAGACGCCCCCTTCCACCTCGGCAATACGGTTGAGGGCGTGGTGTCGCTGCTGCGCGGCCGCGCCACGGAAAAGAATCTGACCCTGGCCCTGGACGCCCCATCCCCCCTGCCCGGTTGGGTCAGCGGCGATGGAGCCCGGCTGCGTCAGGTTCTGATCAATCTGGTCGGCAATGCCATCAAATTCACCACCCAGGGCGGTGTGGTCCTGCGCTTGCGCCGCGACGGCGAAGGCAATCGCTACGAATTCTCGGTGATCGATACCGGCATCGGACTGGAGGCGGAGCAGGCCAAGAATTTGTTCCAGCCGTTCCATCAGGCCGACGCCTCCATCAGCCGCCGCTTCGGCGGTTCGGGCCTGGGGCTGGCCATCTGCAAGAAACTGGTGGACGCCCAGGGCGGCAAAATCGGCGTGGACAGCACCAAGGGTCTGGGAAGCCGTTTCTGGTTCCATTTGGACTACCCGGACACCGCCGCCCCGGCTGCCCAATCCCCACGGGCCGAAATCTCCAACCTGCCGTCCCTGTCCATCCTGCTGGCCGAGGATAATGTCTTCAATCAGAAGGTGGCGGCCGGATTGCTCAACCGCGAGGGCCATCGGGTCACCTTGGCCAACAATGGCCTGGAAGCTCTGGAGAAACTCCAAGACGGACGTTTCGACCTGATCCTCATGGACATGCAGATGCCCGAGATGGATGGCCCCGAGGCGACCCGGCGCATCCGCGGCCTCCCCGGTGCCTTGGCCGCCATTCCCATCATCGCGCTGACCGCCAATGCCATGGCCGATGATGTCGCACGCTGCCGGGCGGCGGGCATGGACGGGCATGTGGCCAAGCCCATCGATCCGCTGCTGTTACGCGCGGCCATCGCCGAAGTCCTGCCCCGCCACGCGCCCGAGGCCAGGGCCGGGGAGCGGAGCAGCTACTCCATCGCCCGCATGGCCGAACAATTGGGATCGGATAATGCCGCCATTCTGGCCCGCACCTTCATCGAAAGCGGCGAAGATATCTGCAATCGCCTGGAAAATGCCGGAGGCGATATCCAGGTCACCGGTGCGGCGTTGCACGAATTGAAGGGGCTGGCGGCCTATTCCGGAACGCCCTGGCTGGAAGCCCTGGCGATTTCCATGTCCAAGGCCTTGGAAGACAGCGATATGCCCCAGGTGGAAGGGTTGCTTCACCGGTTGCGCCGTGACTGGAATAACACCAGGGCCGAGCTTACCCGGCAATTCGGTCTGTAAGACTTTTCATTTTCGCGGCGATGGCCCCATCCATATACTTGCCATCCGTCCCTTCGTTCGAGACTGTTTGCCATGATCCACTGCTTGGTCATCGATGATTCCAAACTGATCCGACGAATCCACTCCCGCATGCTCGAACAGTTGGATTTGCAGGTCTCCCAGGCAGAGAACGGCGCCGAGGCCCTGGATCTTTGCGCAGCCGGAATGCCCGATCTGGTCCTGGTGGACTGGAACATGCCGGTCATGGACGGCTTCACCTTCCTGACCCGTCTGCGGGCCACGCCGGGCGGCATGGCGCCCAAGGTGGTGCTGTGCACCATCGAGAGCGATCTGGAACACATCAAGCGCGCCCTGAACGAAGGGGCTGACGAATACATCATGAAGCCCTTCGACGTGGAGATCCTGGCGGCCAAACTGGCCGCGATCGGTATTCCGATCCCGTCACGGCCCTTCAGCGCCGATCCCCTGGCCGAGGGGAGATGACGGGCACGGTTCTGATTCTGGGCGGAACCGCCGAGGCGGCCGCCCTGGCCCGGATCATGGCCGATGAGCGGGGCCGAAAGGTCATTTACTCCCTGGCGGGACGAACCGTTACACCCCGCCTGCCCCACGGCGAGACCCGGACCGGCGGCTTTGGCGGTGTGGACGGCCTGAAGGATTACCTCCAGCGCCAGACCGTATCCGTAGTCGTCGACGCCACCCACCCCTTTGCCAGCCGCATGGGCTGGAATGCCGCGCAGGCCTGCGCCGCCCTTGGCCTGCCCATCCTGCGTCTCGACCGGCCCCAATGGGAGGCCGGACCGGCTGATCGCTGGACCATGGTGAGGAGCTGGGACGAAGCCGTCATTCATCTGACACCCGAGTCCAAGCGGGTCTTCCTGGCGGTGGGACGCCAGGAACTGGCACCCTTTGCCGGGCTGAAGGATATCTGGTTCCTGCTGCGCTTCGCCGAAAGCACCGCGCCGCAACCGCGCCCTGCCCATTTCACCCTGATCGCCGATCGCGGCCCATTCACCTTGGACGGCGAACGAGCCTTGCTGCGCGAGCATGCCATCGACACCTTGGTGTGCCGCAACAGCGGCGGCACCGCCGCGCGGGCCAAACTGACCGCCGCGGCGGAACTGGGCCTGCCGGTTCTCATGCTCCGCCGCCCCCCGCGTCCCGAGGGACCAAGTGTCGGCTCGGCAGAAGAGGCGGCCGCCTGGGTGCGGTCGCATTTTATCGACGCCCATTGATCGGAACCGATCAATGGGGCCCTCAGTCTGCCTCAGCGCGCCCTTTCGGGTCGCTTGGCTTCCGCGCCATAAGGCGCGCGGCCCCTCGGGCCTAACCAATGCTCAATGAGTCCCGCTCATCGAGCATTGGTATTAGCCAGCCCGGCCGATCACCCCGCCCTGGCGGTCCACCACCATCACATCCAACCTGACATCAATATTGTCGAGAACGCCCCTGGCCGCGGCCAGGGCCTGGGCGGCGATGGCGTCGCCCAGGCTAAGGCCCTGCGCCATCTCCAGCACTTCCAGGGCGGTATTGGCGCCCCTGGCGGCGGCGACCAATCCGGCATCGGCGCCAAGCCCGGCAAGCTGGACGGCAAGCCAGGGCATATCCACCTGAGAGCGGCTGGAATGCAGATCCATCTGCCCGGCCGCCAGTTTGCACATCTTGGCGAAGCCACCAGCGATGGTGACCCTGGGCACCGGATGGCGGCGCAGATATTTCAGCATGCCGCCGACGAAATCACCCATATCGATGATCGCGTCCTCGCCCAGACCGAGTGCCCGGCGCACCGCCTTTTCCGAGGTGGAACCGACACAGCCCGCCACATGCGTCACTTTGCAGGCCCGCGCCACATCGATGCCGCGCTGGATGGAATGTATCCAGGCGGAACAGGAATAGGGAACCACAATCCCAGTGGTCCCCAGAATGGAAATCCCGCCCAGAATGCCGAGACGGGGATTCCAGGTCCGCAAGGCCAGATCCGCCCCACCCGGCACGGAAATCTCCACCTCCAGGTCGCAGGCCACGCCATGGCGTACGGTGATGGCGGCCAAGGCCTCGGCCATCATCCGGCGCGGCACCGGATTGATGGCGGGCTCTCCCACCCCCAGGGGCAGGCCGGGTCTGGTGATGGTGCCCACGCCCGGCCCCGCCTTGAAGACCAGGCCGGAGCCCGCGGCGCCATGACGCAACGTGGCGATGATGGTGGCGCCATGGGTCACGTCGGGATCATCTCCGGCGTCCTTGACCACTCCGGCCCGCGCCCAGCCGGAACCGCTTTCCTTCACGGCCAAGGCAAAGGAGGGCTGCTGCCCACCCGGCAGAAGGATGGAAACCGGATCGGGAAAGTCTTCGCCCAGCAAGGCCGAACAGGCGGCCTTGGCCGACGCCGTGGCACAGGCCCCGGTGGTCCAGCCCGGTCTTAAACGCTGATCCGTCTCTTCCTCGGCCATGACCACCCGCGCCCAAACATCCGCAGGCCCGTCATAGCATGAATTTCATGGAAAAAGGATCAGGCGACGCTGCCCACAGCGGGTTTGCGCACCACGCCGAACCAGTAATCCTGAATGCCGTGAATGGCGTTGAACAACTGCTCGATATCCACCGGCTTGGTCACAAAGCCAGATGCCCCCAGGTCATAGGCCTGCAACACGTCGCGCTCCACATCCGAAGTGGTCACCACCACCACCGGAATCCGCGACAGATGATCGTTGGAGCGCATGGCGGCCAGCACTTCGCGCCCGGTCATTTTCGGCATGTTGAGATCAAGAAGAACCAGATCCGGGGTCACCGCCTCGGCATGCTGCGGCCCCTCCTTGCGCATGAAGGCCATGGCCTCGACGCCGTCATGGGCCACATGGGTGCGACAGATGAAACGGCCATCGAGAATCGCCGAGCGGATCAGTTCCACGTCGCCCGGTTCGTCATCGACGATCAGAACTTCGAATGGTGCCACCTGATTCTGCTGCATAGACCAGCCCTACTCTTCAACTCGGCCTTCGAGAACGCAAAAAACGCCGCCCTCACGGAATGCGACGTTCTGAAATCAGCCTATCCCCGGCGCGGCCTGTTTGCAACCGTGCCTTGAAGACGAATTGTTGCACTCAAACATCATATGCAACCTCGGCCCAAATCATCCGTCGCAAGACGTCAGCGCACCACCGACTTGGGCAGGGCCACGTGAAAGACCGACCCCTCGCCCGGCACCGATTCCACCCAGATGCGCCCGCCGTGATGCTCGGCGATCTTGCGGCAAGACGCCAGCCCAATGCCGCTGCCCGGATATTCATCTTGTCCCACCAAACGTTGGAAGATCTGAAACAGCCTTGCCTGACCGGCCTCATCGATGCCGATCCCGTTGTCTCGGACGGAAATGATCCATTCGTCCGTCGACGAACTCCAGGTCACGTCCACCTGCGGGGAACGGCCCTTCACCTGGAACTTCACGGCATTGGAGATCAGGTTCTGGAACAGCCGTTCCAGTTCGACCTCGTTGCCCATCACCACCGGCAGCCCCTCGGATACGGTGATGTCGGCCCCGTTCTCCTCGATCAGCGCCCCGAGATTCGCCTGGGCCAGTTTCATCACATCGCCGAGATCGACCTTTTCTTGCGGCGCCCCACCTCTCCCAATACGGGAATATCCCAAAAGATCCGTGATCATATGGTCCATGCGTTGGGCGCCATCCACGGCGTAGGCGATGAATTCCCGGCAATCCTGATCGAGAGACTCCCCCAGACGGCGCTGCAGCAAGGTTAGGTAGGAGCTGACCATGCGCAGGGGCTGGCGCAAGTCGTGGGAGGCCACATAGGCAAAGTTCTCCAGTTCGGCATTGGAGCGCTGCAATTCCCTTTCCATGGACAGGCGGGCGCTGATGTCGTGGGCGACTCCCAGAAAGCCGCTGAGTTGGCCGTCGTCGTCATAAAGCGCCGAGATGGTCAACAGAACGCGGAATCGCCCGCCATCCTTGCGCACATAGGTCCATTCCCCGCTGTCGGGCTGGCCGCCAAGCAAGGTTCTCGCGACAAAACATTCAAAACCGGGCTCCACCTCCCGCCCCAGTTCCCGGCTCAATTGTGCGGCCCGGGCTGCAACCTCGTCGGGGTCGTGGAAGAGCGCGGGCGTCGTGCGCCCGACCACCTCATCGGCGCCATAGCCCAACCATTGCTCGGCGGTGGGATTGAGCAGACGGATGGTGCCGTCGATGGTGGTGGCGATGATGGAAGAGCCCGCCCCGTCCAGGATGGCCCGGCGGAAGGCCAGCAGCGAACCCAATTCGTGCTCGGCGCGCCGCCTGGCGGTCACGTCGTGAACGATGGAGTACAGCAATTTCCGGCCGGTCACCTGTACCGGCCCGGACCACACTTCCACGTCGCGAATCTCGCCCGAAGCCAGGCGATGGCGGAAGTCGAAATGATCCCGCTCCTCGGCCTTGGCCTTGTGCATCTCCTCGGCGATGGCTGACTGGTCCAGGATATTGATCTGGGAAATACGCATGGAGACAAGCTGGTCATGGGTCCAGCCGTAATAGATCTCGGCGGCGCGGTTGGCGTCGATGATCCGGCCGCCATCGGCGGGATCGATCAGCATCTCCACCGCCTTGCAGCCGGAAAACAGGGCATGGTAAAGGGCTTCGCGCTCCCGCAGCGCGTCATCGGCGACGGCAAGCTTGTCTTGAAGCGCGTTGAAGGCGGTGATCAGCCGCCCCACCTCGTCGCCGCGCGAAACCTCCAATGCCTGTTGCGGCACCCGGCCCTCGACCATGGCCTGAATCCGTTCCGTGGCGCGGCGCAGCGGGGCGAGGGTGCCACGCAGCACAAGCCAAAGCAGAACCAGCGACAGCAGCCCCAGCACGGCCAGGGCAACCATGAGGCGGTTCTTGATTCCCCCCACGGGCTCGAACGCCTCTGCGGTGGGCAGCCGCGCCACCAGCATCCAGCCGGTGGAAGCGATTCGCCGGGCCGAGGTCAGTTCCTCGATCCCCACCGAGCTGAAGGCCACGCCCGACCCCTCGTATCCGTCCATATAGCGATCCAGCATGCGGTTCTGTCCGCGCGCGGGAACGGGGGTGAAGATACGCTCCTTATTGGTGGAGATGACGATAAGGCCGGATTTGGGCGATACCATGTAAAGCCCGCCCGTTTCCCCCACCTTCTGCTCGACCAGACGGCCGAGGAAATTTTTTTGGCTCAGCGTGGCCGTCCCCACCAGGGCCCCGATAACGGCTTCGCCTTGGCGGATCGGCACGGCGATGGCCACGGCAGGCTGATTGAGGGCGGGATCGAAATAGGGCTCGCCGACCACCGAATGCCCGGCCTCCACCATGGACTTTACCCCGGCCAGGGCGGCCATATCCTTACCGATCCGCCCTAGGGCGGGGCCCTCGGCCCGGACAACGCCGTCGCGTCCCAGGATCATCAGCCCGCCTGCGAAGAATCCCTTGATGCCAGTTCGGTCTTGGAGAAATGCCGTAAGAGTTGTGGCGTCTGCGTCGCGCAAGACCAGGGCGGCCA
This sequence comes from Paramagnetospirillum magnetotacticum MS-1, assembly GCF_000829825.1. Taxonomy (NCBI): domain Bacteria; kingdom Pseudomonadati; phylum Pseudomonadota; class Alphaproteobacteria; order Rhodospirillales; family Magnetospirillaceae; genus Paramagnetospirillum; species Paramagnetospirillum magnetotacticum. Next base: position 12,552 of record NZ_JXSL01000028.1, read on the forward strand.
CCCTCTCCATGGCCTCGATCTGCAGCTTGATCTTCTGATCGACCTCCTCGGCCAAACCACCAACGAAGGTGACTTGCTGCCGGGCCAGCAGGCTTTCCACGTCCCGCTGCAGCGATCCGGACAGCACAAGGACCACAACCGCCCCCGCCCCCAGGAAGGACAGAAGGAAAAGCGTAAGGATTCTGATACGCAGAGACTTGAAATCCACAACCCCTCCCGACTCCCGTACCCAGGCCAAAGTAATGCAAATTCGGAATCATTCTCAAGCACTGTTCCTAACCGCCCCAAAATCGCCCATGCGCATGAAGAATCCGTGACATTCCGCCTAGCTCTGATCGCGCTACGGCCGGAAAGTGTTAGACTGGCGGATCAAACGTCATGGCCCCCCGATGATCCAATCCGCCGCCACATCCCGCCGAATTACCGTCCAGGCCCTGCTGCTGGGCGAGCGTCTCGAGACCAAACGCCTCGAAGAGGGCGTTGTCCTGGCCACCGCGCCGTTGATCATCCGTGCCGGACGCGAAGGCTATGCCGTACTGTTCCGCTATGGCGTGGCGGTCCTGTTCGGGCTGGACCCCATGGAAGAGGCGGTGTTCCTCGCCTCGCTAGGCAAACTTGTGGCCGATCCCCTGCCCGTCCAGGGCCGCGACACCGCCGAAGTGCTGATCGAGCCCGGATGCGAGGATCGCGTGGATCAGTCGGGAACGGTCTTCCTGGCCGATCCCAGTCCCCAGCATCTGCAGCTGATCGCCGAGGTCCTGGCCCGCGATCTGGTCCTAAGCCATTATGAAAAGCGTATCGCCAAGGTTTTCGACAGTATCGAGCCCCTGGCCGTCTCTCTCAGCAAGGGCTCGTTGCGCAAGCTCAAAACCAAGCAGCTGTTGTCCCAGATCGGCGAAGTGCTGCTGGCCGAACACCGTATGGTGGGCCGCGTCGAATTGCTGGAAAGCCCTGAAGTCCTATGGATCAGGCCGGAACTGGAACGCCTGTTCATCCGCCTGGAACGCGAATACGATCTGTCGGGCCGCAATCGGGCCCTGGATCGCAAGCTGGAAGTGATCTCCGACACCGCCGAGACCCTGCTTGACCTGATTCAGACCCGATCCTCCATGAAAGTGGAGTGGTATATCGTCGGCCTGATCCTCTTCGAGATCCTGATTTCCATCTACGAGATGGTCTCGGGCTGAGATCAGAGACGCCGGTCAAGGTCGTGGAGGGCCCAAAGGCACAGGGTCAGCAGCGCCATGGCCCCCATCTGATGGGCTGAAGCCAGCCATACCGGCACCACCATGACCAGGGTGCCGATGCCTAGCCCCACCTGAACCAGAGCCATCAGCCCCAGTGCATGGATCGCGGCGGGCGTTTGTCCGCCTAGGCGGGCGCGGGCCCGGAACCACCCCAAGAGCGCCACGACGACGGTGAGTTCGGCCAGGGTCCGGTGCCCGAACTGCACGGTCTTGATATCCTCGAACAGCGAATGAAAGCCGTCGGGGAACAGATCCTTGGGGATCAACGCGCCGTCCATCAGAGGCCAGGTGTTGTAGATCAGCCCCGCCTTGAGACCCGCCACCAGCCCGCCGAACAGCAGGGTAAGGATCACCAGCCCGGTCAGGACGAAAAGCCAGGACCGGATACCCGCGGTCTCTCCCGCCACCCGACGGCGGATGGGGCGATGGTCGGCCAGGATGTCGAGCGCCAGCCAGAACATCCAGCCGTGGATCAGAAAAGCCAGGGCCAGATGGGCGGTCAGGCGGTAATGGGAGACGGCAGGGTTGTCCACCAGACCGCTCTTCACCATGAACCAGCCCATGCCGCCCTGGGCGGCGCCCAGCAGGAACACTCCGGCCAGACGCGGGACCATGGCCCGGCCGATCCGGCCCGACAGGGCCAGCCACAAGAAGGGCAGGCCGAAGACCACGCCGATCAGGCGGCCCCACACACGGTGGATATATTCCAGCCAGAAGATACCCCTGAACTCGGCCAGACTCATGCCAGCATTGACCTTGATGTATTCGGGGCTCTGCTTGTACTTCTCGAAGAACAGCTGCCAGTCGGAATCGCCCAGAGGGGGGATGATGCCACGGATGGGCTCCCACTCCACCATGGACAGGCCGGAATGGGTGAGGCGGGTCAGCCCGCCCAGCAGCACCATCACCGCCACCATGAAGCAGCAGGCCAACAGCCAGACGGCCACGTCGCGATGAGCGCCGTTGGCAAGGTCCGAACGGCCAAAGGATCGCGACATTGTGGACATGGATTCCCCCTTCGGACTCTAGCGGGCCGGTACGGGAAGCGACGGCAGCGTCAAAAGATCGACCACCAGTTCCACCACGCCCGGCCCCGACCAATCGGCTTCGCCTTCCATGCGGGCGGTTTCCTCGCCCTTGACGTTGACCAGCAAAGCGGTGGGCATTCCGCGTACCTGAAGCGACTTGGACACCGAACCGTCGGGATCGAGAATTACCGGCATGTCGGCGATGCCCCGCTCCTCCAGGAACTTCTTGGCTACGGGCGCGCCTTCCTTATCCACGTTGATGGTCAGGACCTGAATGCCCACCGCCTCGGCCAGGGGTTTGAACTTGGCGAACAGCGGCAGTTCGCGCACGCAAGGAATGCACCAGGACGCCCAGAAATTCACCACGGTGGGCCGGGTCAGCCGCTCGTGGAACGGCTTGGTCACGCCCGCCATATCGGTGGTCATGGGATTGTCCAATGGAATGGCATAGTCCGGCCGCCGCATGGATTCCTTGACCAAGATGGGGGTGGGCTGCGGACGGCGGATCTGAATCGCCGTACCCGCCACCATGGCGATGATCAATGACAGGGCCACCAGGATGAGAATGCGGTCGGACATGGTTTGCCTTCCAAAAATACGGCCCGGAGTAGACCATGAAGACGGTGGGGACGGACTTGCTTTTGGTCAAGCCTAGGGCGTGGTTCCCGTTCCCCTCAAGGTCAGCCAGACCACCTCCGGCGGGGCACCGAAACGAACGGGCAGAATGCTGGTCCCGATACCCGCACTGACGTAAAGCGTCTGGCCGTAATCCTTGATCAGGCCATAGGCATGGGCGCGTGGCGCCCGTCCCGGAATGATCGGAGAGCCGATCAGCGGCAGCCTGACTTGCCCGGCATGGGTATGACCGGCCAGGATGATGGTCAGCCTGCCTGGCCAATCACGCAGATTGGCCGGATCATGCATCAAGCCGATCAATGGAGTTCCCTTGGGCACCCTGGCCATGGCCGCATTCGCGTCGGGCTTTCGCGTGGTGTCGTCGGCCAAACCAGCCACCCAAATCGGACCAAGCCTGATCGCCCGGTTCTCCAACACCACGATTCCCTGGGCAGCGAGGGAGGCCCCCATCCCTGGTCCATCATTCCACCAGTCGTGATTGCCCAGAACGGCCACCACACCCAGGGGCGGCCGCAAGGCGCCAAGCCGTCGGGCAATGGGCTCGGGCGGAATATACGTTCCGCCCAGAACACCGTTGATCAGGAAATCGCCGCCCAACAAGACCATATCCGGCGCCCCCTCATTCACATGGGCGACCAGTTTCTCCAGCCGGTCCAGCCCAACATGCGGCGCGCCCACATGAAAATCCGTCAGAAATGCCACGGTGACGGGCTTCTGGCCGACGGGCCACTGCGGCACCTCAACCTCCAGCCTGGTATCTTCCAGGAGCCCCGGCTCGATGGCGAATCCCCACAGCCCGGCCACCAAGCCCAATAGAGTCGCCAGAACCAGGAACTTCCGTCTCGTCATGGCACGCCTCTAATCCACTAAGATGGGATCGGGAATGGTGGCCACCGCCCGGCGGCGGAAGGTCATCTGCGACGGTGCGGCCAGGGCGGCCAGGGGATTGGCCTCGTCGGTGAGCACCCTAACCCCCGCCACCAACGGCGAGGCGGCATCGATCCACTGTAGAGAGCGCAGCGACTGGGACATCTGCGCCGCCATCTCAGCCGACACCCGTCCCTCCTCCACGCGCATCATCGCCAGCCGGTCGAGATGGCCGGGCTGGCGGGCGGTGAACAGGAAGGCATTGGTGATGGAGCGCGACGCAGGATGGGCCTGTTCCACGAAGGCCACCTTGCCGAACACATCGACCAGGCTGGCGAGCGCGGCGCGGAAGGGCTCCGTATGACCGGTATCGAGGAAGCTGTTGATGGCCACCACGCCACCCTCATTCAGACAGCGCCGCACATCGGTGAAGAATTCACGGGTCAGCAGATGTTCGGGCATGCCGTCGCCGGAAAACAGATCCACGAAGACCATGTCGTGATCGGCAGAGCAGGCGCGCATCTCGGTGCGGGCATCGGCGAAGATCAGGGTGGTGGCCGGACCGGGGGTATAGCCGAAATGGTCCCGCGCCGCCTCAAAGGCACGATGATTGATCTCCACCACCTCCACTCTCGCGCCGCGGGCCTCGAAAGCGGCGGGGATCACCCCGGCCCCCAGGCCGAGGACCAGAACCTTGCGCGGCATGGGAACCAGATGGGCGGCGCCTGCCTCCAGGAAATGGGTGAACTGCAGCGCCGGGCGTCCCTTGGCGTCAAAGCCGTTCTGGGCCAGACCGTCATTGAACAGGACCCGCCATAGATTATCGCCTTGGCCCACCTCCACCACCTTCAGCACCCCGAAGGCTGAAGGATAGGTGGCGATGATCGACCAAGGCCGTTCGGCGCCGTCGCGGGTCAGCCGCCCGGCCCGTCCGGCGGGATCGATGAGGCCCAGGGCCAAGGCGGCGGCCAGCCCGGCCAGGGCCAGAACCAGCACCCGCCCCCTCCTCGCCCCCAAGGCCGCCAGCAGGCAGAGCGCGGCGGCGATCACCAAGATGGAGTGACGGCCGCTGAGATAGGGAATCAGGGCGAAGGCCGCCACCAGCACTCCGGCCACCGAGCCCATGGTGCTGATGAAGAACACCCAACCAGCCCCGGCATCGGCCTCACCATGCAGGGGACGTTCCAGCGCCACCAGCAACGGATTGAGCGCCGAAAGCAGGATCAGGGGGACCGCCAGAATCAGGAGCGAGGCGAGGAAGGCTCCGCCCACCAGGCTGAACGAGGCCAAAGGCCCCAGACAGACCGGATAGAGCAGGACTGCCGCCACCAGCCAAAGACCCGAAAGGGCTGGGCTGAGGTAATAGGCGCTGCGGATTGCCTCCGTTGCGCGGCACCGGCAAAAGACGCCGCCGTAATAATAGCCCAGGGCCAGACACAGGAGCGTCACCGAGAGAATGCCGGTCCAGATGAGCAGGCTGACACCGAAAAACGGCGTCATCACCCGCGACGCGATCAGTTGCAGGCACAAGATCGCCGCCCCCGTGATCACGATGGTCGCCCGCGCCATTCCAGTCCTCCCGCCATTCCCGGCCGCCGGGACTATGGCAAATCGTCAGAGAACAAACCACCCTTGCAGCCGTGAAAAGCCATCCTAAATCATTTTCACCGGATGCCTATGGAGGGTCCGGACAGGTCCACCAAGGACGGACCAGAGCGTGACATTGCTTCGCAAAGGAGAATGGAACCATGTTGACCTACGACTTCGCCCCCCTGCTGCGCACCGCCATCGGCTTCGAGCGCCTGGCCCGTCAGGCCGAGGCCGCCGCCCGGCACGATGACGCCAACAGCTATCCGCCCTACGATATCGAGGCGGCGGGCGACGACCACTATCGCATCACCCTGGCCGTGGCTGGGTTCACCTCGGGCGAGCTGGACATCGAAACCCAGGACAACACTCTGAGCATCACCGGCAAGAAGGCGGAAAAGCAGGGCGAGACCACCGGCTTTCTGCACAAGGGTATCGCCTCGCGGGGCTTCACGCGGCGCTTCTCCCTGGCCGATCATGTCAGGGTGACCGGGGCCAATCTGGCCGACGGCCTGCTCACCATCGATCTGGTTCGCGAGATCCCCGAGGCCATGAAGCCCCGCCGGATCGAGATTGCCGGTGAGGCTCCCACCAGCCTGTTCGCCAAAGCCAAGAAGCTGATCGAAGGCCCCGGCAGGAAGGACGCGGCCTGACCGTTTTTTGTGAAAGGGGCCGGGCGCTGCGGCGCCCGGTCTACCAGTTGATGCCCTTGTCGGGGACCAGGCTCTCGATCGCCGGGCGGGCGAACAGGAAACCCTGAAACAGGCGGATGCCCTGGGCGCGCAGGAAGTCCACCTCTTCACGCCGCTCGACGCCTTCAGCCACCACGGACAGACCCAGCATTTCGGCCGTCTTCACCAAGCCGCTAACGATGGCTTGGCGCGGCCGGTCGCCGTCGATGCCAGTTACCAGGCAACGGTCGATCTTGATGCAATCGGGCTGAAAGTCGGCCAGAAGCGACAACCCGGCGAAACCGGCGCCGAAATCATCCAGCGCGGTCTTGAAGCCGTAGCGGCGATAGGTCTCGATGATGGCCTTGAGATGGTCGCGGTCGATAATCCGCTCGTCCTCGGTGAACTCAAAGGTAATCAGGTGGCGGGGAAAGCGGTTCTCCTCGGCCGCCATCAGGGTCAGGCGCAGGCAGGCCTCGGGGTGGTAGACCGCATTGGGCAGGAAGTTGATGTTGAGACGGCGGTCCAGCCCCAGCCGGGCGGCGGTCTCGATGGCCTTGACCCGGCAGGCCTGGTCGAAGGCATAGCGGTTGTCCTCGGTGATTCCGGCCAGAACCGAGGCCGCGCTCTCACCATCGGCACCACGCACCAGGGCCTCGTAGCCATAGATACTGCGCGCCTCCACATCCACCACCGGCTGGAAGGCCATCACGAACGAGAATTGCGAATGGTCGGCACACTCTCCCGCACATCCGGCATTCTCACCCGGTCTCGTCATATTCGGATCTCTCACGATTCCGGCTCTTCGTCAAAAGGCCTCACCCCGTACCTATGACATAACCCATTTCGCAAGGGAGGAAGAATTGAAAAGTGTGGAAGGTTCGGCCCAATTGCTGGGCATGATCGAGGACGGAAACGATCTGGGTGGATACGAAAACCACCGAGAGCGGCTCCACCGGCTTCACCCTAACCCCGGCTTACAAGTGGAACAGGGCGCCGCCTAACATCCTCTAAAATTGTATTGCCTGATGGGTATCATCACCAGTGAGGAGGAGGCGCCATCGCAGCCTCGCTCCTCCCCCCTCTCCCGCACGCGGAAATGGGGGGAGGTCAGAGATAGTTACAGCCCCCAGCCATTGGCCTGTTCGCGGGCCGAAAGCGAGAAGGCGTTGTCGATATAGCGTAGAAGGTCGGCAACGCTTTCATCCACGCTCTTGCCCTCGGTGGCCAGGGCCAGTTCCGGCAAGGCGGGCGCCTCGTAGGCAGAAGACACGCCGGTGAAGTCATTGATCTCCCCAGCGCGGGCCTTCTTGTAGAGACCCTTGGGATCGCGGCGTTCGCACTCGTCCAAGCCGGTGGTCACATGGATTTCGTGAAAGGCGTCCGGGTTGATGGCGCGTACCTTCTCGCGATCGGCGCGGAAGGGCGAGATGAACGAGGTCACCACCACCATGCCAGCCTCGGCGAACAGATGGGCCACCTCGCCCACCCGGCGGATATTTTCGACCCGGTCGGAATCCGAGAAGCCCAGATCGCCGCACAGGCCGGTGCGCACATTGTCGCCGTCCAACACGGTGACCTGCCAGCCCTTGAGGAACAACTGGCGCTCAACTTCCATGGCGATGGTCGACTTGCCCGCCCCCGACAGGCCGGTCAGCCAGACCACGCCGCCACGATGACCGTTGGCGATGGCGCGGGTCTCGGCATCCACCTTGTGCGGCACTTCGGTCACATGCGTGGACCGGTTGCGGGCCTCGTCGGAGGAGGCCTCGGCGATGACGCCGCCGCCGACGATATCGTAGCCCTCCACCAGGACGAAGCGGCCCAAACGGGGATTGTCGATGAACGAGTCATGGGCGATGGGCGACTTGCCCCGGAAGACGACTTCGGCGACGGCGTTGCGCGCCACTTCCGAGCCCTGGTGGTTGGCCAGGTCCTCCACATCGATCACGCGCTCGATGGCCACCACATCGACCACATGTTCCGCGGTGGCCAGCTTCAGCTTATAGCGGGACCCCACCTTCAACGGCCCCTTGCCCAGCCAGAAGACGCGGGCTTTCAGGTCATGGGACTGGTTCGGAGCATGGAGTTCCAGGCTGGCCACATTGCCGCGCTCGACGAAGATCTGCTCGTCGAGCGTGATGCCCACCGACTGGCCCGCACCGGCGGAAACCGCCGACGCCACATTGCCCCAGGTCTCGATGGTGGCGATCTTGGCCATCTTGCCCGACGGCGCGAAGACCAGGGTGTCGCCCACCTTAAGGCGGCCCGATTCGATGCGGCCAGCGATGATGCGGCGCTCGTCGAACTTGTAGACATCCTGAACCGGGAAGCGCAGCGCCAGATCGGTGAGCGGCTTGGCGGGTTCGAAGAGATCCAGCGCGCCCAGCACGCTGGGGCCCTTGTACCAGGGGGTCTCGGCGGCGACCGAGGCGATGTTGGCGCCCGAGCGTGCCGCCACCGGGATGACATAGGTGGGCTCGACGCCGATGGAATTGAGATAGGCCACGATCTCGGCCTTCACTTCCTCGAAGCGGGCCTGGGAGAAGTCCACCAGATCCATCTTGTTGACCGCCACGGCGATCTGGCGCAAGCCCAGCAGATGCAGCAGATAGCCATGACGGCGCGACTGTTCCTGCACGCCTTCATGGGCGTCGATGACCAGGACGGCGGCCTCGGCCGAAGCCGCGCCCGACACCATGTTCTTCAGGAATTCCTTGTGGCCGGGCGCGTCGATGATGACATAGGGCCGGGCTTCGGATCGAAAGCGAATCTGGGCGGTGTCGATGGTGATGCCCTGGTCACGCTCGGCCTGCAGCGCGTCCATGACGAAGGCCCATTCGAAGGGCATGCCGCGCTTGTCGCAGACTTCCTTCAGGTATTCGACCTTGCCCTCGGGCAGGGCGCCGGTCTCGTTGAGAATACGCCCCACCAAAGTGGATTTGCCGTGGTCAACATGACCGACGACGACGATCTTCATGGGTGACGCGCTGTGAGACACGGAAACCTCGGGGTTCACTTTAAGGGCGGTTGCGATGCTGCTCATGAGTCCATGTCCCCGTTTACATATAACCGCCAGCGCGAAGACGCTCGAAGGCGTCCTCGGATTCCTTGTCCTGGGCGCGGCCCGAACGTTCGGAAATCTTGGTGGTCTCCAGTTCCTCGATGATCTCGGCCACGGTCGAGGCGGTGGACGCCACCGAACCGGTGCAGGGCGCGCAGCCCAGGCTACGGTAACGCTTGCCGTTCTTGGCGAAATAGAGGTCAACCATGGGAATGTTCTCGCGCTCGATATAGCGCCACACATCCAGTTCGGACCAGGCCAGCAGCGGGTGGATACGCAGATGGGTTCCGGGCGCGAAATCGGTCTTGAACTGGTCCCAGAATTCGGGCGGCTGGTCCTTGAAGTCCCACTCGGCCGACTGGTTGCGCGGGCTGAAGACGCGTTCCTTGGCCCGCGTTCCCTCCTCGTCGCGGCGGATACCGGCGATGACGCCGGTAAAGCCATGTTGAGCCAGCAGAGCCTTCAGCCCCTCGGTCTTGAGCGCGGTGCAGCACTCGACGCGGCCCTTGTGCGGCCCCATTCCGGCGGCAAGCGCCTCGGTATTCTCACCGACGATCAGCGGCAGATTCCATTCCTTGGCGACGCGGTCACGGAACTCGATCATCTCGGGGATCTTGTTATGGGTGTCCACATGCAGGACCGGAAAGGGCACATGGCCGAAGAAAGCCTTGCGCGCCAGCCACAGCATCACGTTGGAATCCTTGCCGATCGACCACAGCATGGCGATCTTGTCGAGGCGGTTGAAGGCCTCGCGCAGGATGTAGATGGATTGGGCTTCCAAGGCATCGAGATCGTTCATGATCATCTCTTACTTATCTTTCCGCGTTCAGATCCCGGCGCCATCGAGGCCCAGGGACATGGTATGAATGCCGCACTCGCTCTTGCCCTTGCCTGCCCAGCGCCCGGCCCGGAGGGGCTGGCCCGGATCCACCGGGCGGGTGCAGGGCCAGCAGCCGATGGAGCGGTAGTTTTGCGCCACCAAAGGGTGGCGCGGCAGGCTACGCTTGACGAAATAGGCCTCGATCTCCTCGGCGCTCCACTTGGCCAACGGGCTGACCTTCAACACGCCGCCGCCATCGGACAGGGTGGCAAGGTTTTCCCGCTCGGCGCCATGGGCCCGCTTGCGCCCGTCCACCAGGGCGTCGAATCCCTTCACGGCACGGGCCAGGGGGCGGACCTTGCGCAATTCGCAACATCGGTCATGATCTTCACGCCACAACTCGTCGGCTTCCTTCAACTCCGCCTCGGAGGGATGGACCGCCAGCACATTGGTCAAGCCCAGGATTGCTTCCAATTGGCTGCGATAGGCGATGGTTTCATCAAACAATTCGTTGGTGTCGAGAAAGATCACCGGCAGACCGGGATCGACCTGGGCCACCAGATCGAGCAGCACCGCCGATTCCGCCCCGAAGGAAGAGGTCACGGCGATACGCCCGGCCAGATCACCGGCCACCAGGGCGGCAAGGAGTTCCCTTCCTTCCAGATGGCCGTATTGGCGGATCAGATGCTCGACGTCCAGGGACATCAAGCCACCCCCGACAGGATCGAGGCCAGATCACCCACCTCGGCCACCACGGGCGCCTTGGGCTTGGTAATCAGCACACCCACCGTATCGATGAAATAGGCCACCGCCTCGCGGTAGCTCGCCGCCTCTCCAGCCACCAGGGCGGAGGTGCGCTCGGCCAGCACGGATTCGAAGGCGTTGACGGCTTCGATGCTGGCCGCCTGCGACGAACGGAACAGGGCGAAGATCGATTCGGCGTCCTGGTCATCCTCGGTCACCACCCCGTGGGTGGCCAGCAGCAGACGCAGGGCGTAGACACTCGCCACCTCGCCAGCCTTCAGAGCCTCGGGCCAGCGGCCACGGGCAAGGAAACGGTCCAGATTGATCAGCCCGTCATCGGCCAAATCGGTGTAATAGGTGGTGCTGACCTGGGGCGCGGCGCATTCGCCCTTGGCCTTGGGCGGACCGAGGAAGACATCCTTGTCGCCCCAATCGGTGAACAGATCATCGCCCTCGGCTGCCGCCAGGGGCTTGAGTACCTCATTGATGCCATCCTTGCCCAGACGCTCGGCCCAGGCGCGGGTGGACTCGCCCCCAAGGCGGGCGGCCTGGATTTCCCGGCGCAACAGCGCAACGGCTTGGTTGGCGAGGCGGGCGGGGACGACGGGGCCCTCCAGCCCCACCCGACCGGCATAGGCGTCGCCGCCGAAGTGAAGCTGGTAGTGGGGCGCGGGCTTGCCGTCGATCTTCTTGCCCATGCCATGCAAGCCGATATCGGCCACATGATGCAGGCCGCAGGAATTCTGGCAGCCCGACACATGCACCGAGACGCCCTTGGCGTCGGGGGCCCCTTGGGCCTCCTTCTCCACCTGGATGCCGAAGCTTTGGGAATTGGTGATGCCGATGCGGCAGGTGGTGGTGCCGGGGCACGACACCACATCGGGAACGTCCAGGGCCGTAGCGGGAATGTCCAGGCCAATGGCGCGCACGGCCCTCGTCACCTCATCGACCTTGTCCTTGGCCACGTCCAGAAGGGCCAGCTTCTGATCACGGGTGGTGGACAGGCGGGTAACCCCCGCCCTCACGGCGATGTCGTGAAGCGCGTCCAGTTGATCGGAATCGATGTTGCCCAGAGGCACATAGATCACCAGGGCCACCTTGCCGTCATGGCCGGGAACCACACCCACGGGGGTGCGGGCCACGGGGGCCTCAATCGGCTTGCGCCAGGCCAGGGGCTGCCAGGGGCGCTGCGGCAGGTTCTTCAGACGATCGAATTCTTCCCTGAACAGGGCGGTGAACTTCTCGGCCCCAAAGCGCTTGAGAACGAATTTGAGACGGGCCAGGGCGCGGTCGCGGCGGTTGGAATAGCGCTGGTGAATGCGGGCGGTGGCCTCGATGACGGTGGGCAGGTCCTCCTCAGGCACGAAGGACAGAACTTCCGCCGCCATGATGGGCTGACCACCCAGACCGCCGCCGGCCAGAACCTTGAACCCCGGCTTGCCGTCCTTTTCCACGGCGACAAAGCCCAGGTCGTGAATGGGCGAGGCGCCGCAATCGGTGGCACAGCCCGATACGGTGAACTTCATCTTGCGCGGCATGTGCTGGACCAGCGGATGACGCAACCACGTCCGCGCCAGTTGCTCGGCCACCTTGCCGGCGTCCACCAGTTCGCGGCCGCAGGCCCCGGCCAGGGCGCAAGACGTCATGTTGCGCAGCGTATTGCCGCAAGCCTCGCGGGTGGTGATGCCCCCGGCGTTGAGGACTTCCAGCATGTCGGCGGAACGCTCCAGCGGCACGTAATACAGCTGGAAATCCTGCCGAGTGGTGATATGGGCCGGACCCTTGGCGAAATCGCGGTTGACGCGGGCCAGGGTCTTCAGCCAAGGCGTCGGCACGATGCCGCCCGGAATCTTGATGCGAACCATCTGGACACCGGCCTGCTTCTGGCCGTAGACACCGTGGCGCAGGCGGAACGCGGTAAAGCGCTCGGCATCCCATTCGCCGCTCTGATGGCGCTGAAGGCCTTGCCGGTATTCCGCCAGATCCGAACTGCGAACCAGAGGCTCGATGACGGAAAGGTCGGCGTGGGTGGCGTCCTTCATAACAAAGCCTCGCGCTATTCACACCAAAACAGGTGTGTGTTTTCGATTAACAACGGTTTACAGCACATTTTACATCGCAGTCAACATTTTTCGTGTACAATAGATCTATTATGCACTAGCTTTTATGTACAATACAGCCTCGGAGCCCCGCTATGACCACCCTCTCCTCTCTCGGCTATGCCGGTGAAATCACCCCGGCCGAAGCCTGGGACCGCCTTGCCTCCGACCCCTCGGCCAAGATCATCGACGTCCGCACCCAGGCGGAATGGTCCTTTGTCGGCGTCCCCGACCTGGCGCCGGTGGGCAAGCAGGTCCTGCTGGTCTCTTGGCAGGTTTTCCCCACCATGGCCCGCAACGACGCCTTCGCCGCCCAAGTGGAAGCCCACGGCGTGAAGAAAGACGATACGGTATTGCTGCTTTGCCGCTCGGGCGTGCGCTCGCGCGCTGCGGCTGAATTCCTGACCCAATTAGGCTATACCGCCGCCTGGAATATCACGGATGGGTTCGAGGGCCCCCACGACCCCGCCAAGCACCGCGGCGCCGTGGCCGGGTGGAAAGCCTCGGCCCTTCCGTGGGTCCAAGGCTGATGCGTCGAGATTATTACGCATAGCCGCGCTGTTGCCCGTTGACACCCGGGCCATTAGGATTGATATCGAGTCATGCGAAAGGTCATACCCTTACGCCAAAAATGTTGATTGCCCGTCATCCGGGCCAGAGGTCAAACGGTGTTGTCGTCTCGCCCACTGCTATTCTCGCTCACCATGGGCCTGGCCGTTCTCGGCTGGGACGTGCCTGCTCAGGCCCAATCCGCTGCCGAGACGCAGCGACGTATTGAAGCGGCCATCGCCACCGCGCCCACGGCCGACCCGGCCCAGGATGGCAAGGCTCTGCGGGATTTTTACCGTGCCCGCCAGGGCCTGCCCGCCTGGAGCGGCGATAATGCCGCCTCGGGCAAGGCATTGCTGGCCCAGATCAGCGGTTTGGCCTTGGCGCAGGGACTCGACCCCGCGGCCTATGCCCTGCCCACCGGCGCCGGAGAGATGGATGCCGACGTCCTGATCAGCGCGGCCCTGCTGCGTTTCGGGCGCGACTTGTCCGTCGGCGCCGTCCTTCCGGCCCGCAATCTGGGTGGGTTCGGCGCCGAGACTCGTGGAGAGTTCGACGGCGCCCGTTTCCTCAAGGCTCTTGCCGAGGGCAAGCCCCTGACCGAACAGATCGACGTCATATCCCCCCAATATGTTGGCTATATGCGCCTGCGTGACGGATTGGAAAAGGCGCGCGCCATCGCCGCCGCAGGCGGCTGGCCCAGCATTCCCGACGGCGCCAAGCTGGTCCCAGGCGACACCGACGACCGCGTCCCTGTCCTGCGCCGCCGTCTGATCGCCTCGGGCGATCTGGGCGACGGTCTGGCCGAGGGCCGGACCTATGATGCCCCTCTGGCCGAGGCGGTCAAGCGCTTCCAGCTCCGCCACGGTCTTGAGCCCGACGCCACCATCGGCGGCAAGACTCTGGCTCATCTCAATGTTCCCGCCGATGCCAGGGCGCGCCAGATCGCGGTCAATATGGAACGCTGGCGCTGGATGCCCCATTCCTTCGGTCGCCACCACATCGCCGTCAACATCGCCGCCCAGCAGATGGAAGTGGTCGAGGACGGGGCCGTGGCCATGTCCATGCGGGTGGTGGTCGGCGACGTCAAGCACCCAACGCCCAGCATGAGCACCACCATGAGTTCGGTGGTTCTCAACCCCGCCTGGCGGGTGCCGACCAGCATCGCCAACAAGGAAATCCTGCCCAAGCTGCGCAAGGATCCCAACTATCTGACCAGCAGCAAGCTCCAGATCGTCGATTATCCTGAGGGCAGCCCGGAATCGGCGGGCGATGGTGTCGATTGGAACGCCATCGGCAAGAAATTCCCCTATCGCCTGCGTCAGCCTCCGGGGCCGGATAACGCCCTTGGCCAGTTGAAGTTCAACCTGACCGATTCTGACGATATCTACATGCATGACACCAATAACCGCAGGGTGTTCGGACGCTCCTACCGGGCATTGTCCCATGGCTGCGTCAGGCTGGAACGGCCTGTGGAACTGGGCGAGTTGATGCTGGGCCCGCGTTGGCAGGGCAAGCTGGCGGAAAACATCGCGGCCAATCGGTCCACCCGCACCTTGATGCTGGAGCGGACCACCCAGGTCTACATGATGTATTGGACCGCCTGGACCGACGAGGCCGGAATTCTTCACTTCCGTGACGACATATACGGCCATGACCGACGGCTTATGACCGCCATGGAGCGCAGCCGGAGTCCCGCGCCCCGCCCCGCATCGGGCCGGTCCTGACCCGATCCGCGATCGCCATACCTACCCGCAAACCGGACCAAGGGGTAGTTGACTCCTGCCCGCCCGAAAATGCTAATAAGGTCCCCACCCGAGGGGGAGAGCCTCGGTTCACGGAGACGGAGGGGGAATGTTCGATAAGGCGAAAAGCCGGCGTGGCTTCCTTGGACTCGGTCTGAGCGCGGCAGCCACCCTGGTGATCAGCAATCCGGTCGAGGCCGCCGTCCGGCGCCTGCCCGAGCGCCAGATCCACCTTTACAACACCCATACGGGCGAATCGCTGAAGTCCATCTATTGGGCCGAAGGGCGCTACCAGACCAAGTCCATCGCCCAGATCAGCCGTTTCCTGCGCGATCACCGCAACGGCCAGGTCCACCCCATGGACCCCAAGCTGCTCGACATGATGAACTCGGTCCAGCGCAAGGTCGGCGCCAAGGGGCCGATCCACATCATCTGCGGCTATCGCTCTCCCGCCACCAACGCCATCATGGCCTCGCTCAGCGACGGCGTCGCCACCCAGTCCCTGCACACCCAGGGCAAGGCGGTGGATATCCGGCTGCCCGGCCACGCCACCCGCCATGTGGGTAAGGCCGCCCTGTCGCTCAAGGCGGGAGGCGTCGGCATGTATCCCGAATCCGATTTCGTCCACATCGACACCGGCCGCGTGCGGACCTGGTAGGAGCTTTCTCCTACTTTCCCTTGCGGCCCTCGAGCATAGGCCGAAGAGACTCGACCGCCTGGACCACCTTGTCCGGCGGCACTTGGCGAAGGTCGAAGCCGAACCAGCCCTTGGGCACGTCGAACATCTGACGGTCCACCGGCCCGACCCGCACGTCGGACAAGGTCATCTCCACCGGGGAATCATCGCCGTCGGCGCTGCTCAGCACGCCCACCGCCTTGACCACGATACCGTCGCGGCTGGTCCAGATGTCACCGGAAAAGCCGCCCTTGGGCCCCTCGGCCAAGGTCTTCCAGCGGGTGGCGCGCAGACCGCCGACGGTTTCGTCGCGCAGCCGCGTGCGATTGGCCTGCCATGCGTCCAACCCGCCGACCATGCCTGCGGCGGCGCGCAGCGACAGTCCCACATACCACTTGCCCGACAGCCCCAGGAGGGTGGCACTGTCGGCCTTGCGGTCGATGAGGATGCCCTGGCCGCCGCCCGTGGTGGCGACTTCGCGCCGTTCCAGACCGGGCGCATGCCAGACCCGGCCGTGATAGGTGCCGCGCGACGAGGTGACCGAAAAGGCGGCGGCATAGGAGACCGGCACGTCCAGCAGGTCGAGAGCCGGTTCGGCGGCAAGGGCAGAACCTCCCCAAACGAACATCAACAACAAGGCGATGAAATGGCGCACGGGACCCTCGCGAAACATTGTCTTGCAGCAAAGCACGGGCAGGACTTGGGCTCAAGCACCGGAACAATCCGGTTGCGCCGCCCTTGGCACGCCGTATCATCGTACCCTGCTTAAGGAGAGGGCGCCCATGTCCCAGGATACCAATACCGGACGGCGCCGTATGGATCAGGCCGCCGGACTGCTGGTCCGCACCACCGAGGCGCTGTTGCGGGCTTCGGACGAGACGGAGCTACTGGAACAGATCTGCCGGATCGGGGCCGAGGCGGGACATTGTCTATGCTGGATCGGTTATGCCGGAGAAGGGCCTGAGCGGCCGGTCACGATCATGGCCCGTGCCGGGCAGTCGGCGGATTACCTGGACGGCCTGACCGTCAGTTGGAACGACGACCCGTCCGGCCAAGGCCCGACCGGCATCGCCATCCGCAACGGCCAGCCCTATGTGGTCGCGGACACCTTGACTGACCCGAATTTCGCCCCCTGGCGGGACAAGGCGGAACGCTTCGGTTTCCGCTCGGGCGTGGCCCTTCCCGTCGGCGAGGGTGACGAACGGATCGGCGCCCTCATGTACTACGCCACCCGGCCCAATATGTTCGATGCCCAAGTGGTCGGCATGCTGATGGGCGTGGCCCGCAATCTGTCGCACGGCATCGCCGCGCTACGCATGCGCGGCCGCCATCAGCATGTCGCCCGTGAACTGGCCGAAAGCGAGCAGCGTTACCGTTCCCTGGTGGAACTGGCCCCCGACGCCATCGTCGTCCATGGCCATGGCACCATCTTGTTTGCCAACCAGGCCGCCATCCACGCCTTCGGCGCCAGTTCCCGATCCCGCCTCACCGGAAGGCTGGTCCTGGATCTGGTCCATCCCGAAAGCCGCGACGACGCGCTGGAACGTCTGGAAGCGCCGCCGCCCGGTCATATCCTCAATCACTATCGGTTGCTGCGCCTGGACGGCACGCCTTTCGAAGCGGAGGTCCTGGCCTGTTCCATCTCGTTCAAGGGGCTTCCAGCCCGGCTGCTGGTGGTCCGCGACATCAGCGAGCGCACCAGGGTGCAGGAAACCCTGATGCAGACCGCCAAACTGGCCACGCTGGGTGAGATGGCCGCCGGTCTGGTCCACGAATTGTCCCAACCCCTCAACATCATCCGTCTTGCCGCCGAGGGCGCCATGATGCTGATCGAGCGGGATAAGGCCTCACAGGAATTCCAGACCCAGCAATTCGCCCTGATCGCCGAGCAATGTGAACGGACCGCCGAGATCATCGACGATATCCGCATCTTCTCGCGCCGCGACACGGCTCCCATTCAGGTTTTCGACGCGGCTCTGGCGGTACGCTCCGCCGTCGAAGTGCTCGAAGGTCAATTCCGCCCCGACGGGATCACCGTCGATCTGGACCTGCCCACCGGCCCTCTTCCCGTGAGCGGACGGCGCATCCAGTTGGAGCAGGTGATGATGAATCTGCTGAACAACGCCCATCACGCGCTGCGCGATTCCAAGGATGCCATGCCCTCCGACTGGACCGGCAAGATCGCGGTCAGGGCCACCCGCCAGGATGACAGCGTGCAAATCGTCATCGACGACAACGGTCCAGGCATCCCCGATTCCATGAAACCCCATCTGTTCGAACCCTTCTTCACCACCAAGGAGGCCGGTCGCGGCACGGGGCTTGGCCTGTCGGTCAGTCATGGCCTCGTTGTCGCCATGAAGGGCGATCTGGCCTTGGGGGAGAGCCCCCAGGGCGCCAGCTTCGTCATTACCCTGCCGCTGGATCTGCATGCCGCCGGTCCGACGCCCCTGCCCTCTCTGTCGCCGGGCCGGGCGCCGTCGGCCGTATCAGCCGACGCACACATCCTGGTGGTTGACGACGAGGCCACCGCCGCCCAGACCCTGGCCCGCTACCTGCGCGAGCTTGGCTATCGGGTCAGCATCGCCGGGACGGGAATCGAGGCCTGGAAGTTGTTCTCCGAAGACCCCGCCGACGTGGTCATCACCGATCTGCGCATGCCCGCTGGCAATGGCGAACAACTGGTGGAAAAGCTGCGCGACTACGACCCGCTGCTGCCCATCGTCATCGTCACCGGCCATCTGGGCGCCACCGAGCGGGTCGCCGCCAATCTGGAGGACGACCGTTGCGCCGTCCTGAAAAAGCCCGTCGCCCTGGGACAGTTGGGGGAACTGGTCACGGTATTTCTGCGGCCGCCCGTTTAGGACATTTTGGCAAGACGCTCTCAGACGCCATTGTTTGTTCCCAAAAGCCCGTTTATACTTTCAGGTAGGTTGGGGAGCGCTTGACGGCGCGGGCAAACGAAGTCGGGAGCGGGGCTCATGCAAATCCTGGTGGCAGATGACCACAAATTGGTACGCGATGGCTTGAGACCGTTTCTGCAGGAACTCGACCCTGGCGCAGAGATTCTCGACGCCGCCACCTTGGGCGAGGCGATCAAGGTCATCGAGGAAAAGCCGGGAATCGGGCTGGTCCTTCTGGACCTGATGATGCCCGGCATGGATGGCCTTTCGGGGCTGGAGCAGATCAAGACCCGCATTCCAGAGACACCGGTGGTCATCGTTTCGGGCTATTCCACCCGCGACCATGTGGTGTCGGCTGTGCAGGCGGGCGCCGCGGGCTTCATCCCCAAGACGGTCAGCGGAACCGCCATGGTCAATGCGCTGCGCCTGGTCCTGTCTGGCGAGAAGTATCTCCCGTCCAGCACCTTCTTCGAAGACCCCAACAACCAGACCATCAATCCGGCGGCGGCCAAGCCCACCGGCGCGCCCCCCCCCTTCGACCGACTGTCGCGGCGCGAAGGCGAGATTCTTGCCCAACTGGTCGAGGGGCGCACCAACAAGGAAATCGCCATCGCGCTTTCCCTGCAGGAAATCACCATCAAGGTCCATCTGCGCAACGTCTACCGTAAGATCGGCGCCGCCAACCGCGCCCAGGCGGTACGGATCGCCCTGCAATCGGGCTGGGTGATGCCGGAAGTCATCAATTAGGCTTTATACGGCCCCGTTACCCGGCCAGCCCGCGCCGTGCCCGGTCGGCTGCCGCCACGGCGGATTCCGCGTTCTCGCCCGGCTGCAGCACATGGTAGCCGGAGAACAGGGCGAAGGCGTGAACGTCGCCCTGCCAATAGAATGGCTGCTGGTTGATGCGTTCCATGATGTCGCGCACCTTGTCGCGCGCCGCCGCAAGCTCGGTTCCCGACAGCAGCAAGGCGAAGTCGCTACCTCCCATCAGCCCCACCGGGTCGGAGCTGCGCAACGCCCCAACCAGATGGGCGGTAACGTGGCGCAGCGCCCCATCGCCCGCCGCCAGCCCCAGGGACTGGCGCAGACTCTCGATACCGGCCACATGCAGCAGAACCAGGGTTCCCGAGCCATGGCCGGTGCTGAGCAGCCCCTCGAGCTCGCGGATGAAACCGCGACGGTTCAGCGCGGGCACCGTCGCGTCGCGATCGGCCAGCCCCTCGAGAAACGCCTGGCGGCGTCGGGACTGGGAATCCATCCAGCGCAGCCGGTCGGCCTCGCTCAGCAGGCCGGTCACCGCCTTGAGCACCGCCGGAGTGATGGCGGCATCGGGCAGTCCCAGGATGGAGGCCACATCGGCCACGCTGTGCTGGATATGGGGCGGTTCGTTGGGCGGATAGGGCGAATGGGGATGATGGCCCGGAGGATGGGAATCCCTGTCCAGGGCGTATTCGTTGACATGCCCGACCGAGTAAACCGGCTCGCTGCGAAACTGGTTTGCCATCCGTCCTCCTGAAAGGAAGAGCGATTTCAAGGCATGGTAGCACAGGGGTTCTGACCCTGTCCGAAATTTCGCCAATCGGTCCTTGCGTCCGGGGCGCGTCTGCATATAATTCCGCCCTTTCTCTTCCCGAGACAGGGTAGGAACAGCGCATGGGCAAAGTAGTGCCTCCCCAGGTCGGCATCATCATGGGCAGCCAGTCCGACTGGGAAACCATGCGTCACGCAGCCCAGGTGCTGAGCGATCTGGGCATCGCCTTCGAGACCAGGGTTGTCTCGGCCCACCGCACGCCCAAGCGCCTCTACGACTACGCCACCTCGGCCAAGGGCCGCGGCCTCAAGGTCATCATCGCCGGGGCTGGCGGCGCCGCCCATCTGCCTGGCATGGCCGCCGCCATGACCACGCTTCCGGTCTTCGGCGTGCCCGTGGAAAGCAAGGCGCTGAAGGGCATGGACTCGCTGCTGTCCATCGTCCAGATGCCCGGCGGCATTCCCGTGGGAACCCTGGCCATCGGTAAAGCGGGCGCCACCAATGCCGCCCTGCTGGCCGGAGCGGTCATCGCCCTGATGGAGCCCGGTGTGGACAAGGCTCTGGAAGCCTGGCGCGCCCGCCAGACCGAATCCGTGGCCGAGGCGCCCGTAGACCCCGATTCTCCCGACCTGATCCGCCCGTGAGCCACGACCCCACGTCGTCACCGCTGCCGCCCGGCAGCACCATCGGCATTATCGGCGGCGGCCAGCTGGGCCGCATGGCCGCCCTGGCTGCGGCGCGGCTGGGCTATCTCGTCCACATCTTCACGCCCGAGACCGGCTCCCCCGCCGCCCAGGTGAGCGACGCCGTCACCATCGCCCGCTACGACGACCAGGACGCCATCGAGCGCTTTGTCCGTTCGGTGGACGTGGTGACCTTCGAGTTCGAGAATATTCCGGCGGAAAGCGTCCGCCATATGGCCGAACTGGTACCGGTTCGGCCGTGCTGGAGCGTTCTGGAAGTGGCCCAGGACCGCTGCAACGAAAAGCGCTTCTTCAATTCCATCGGCATCGAGACCGCGCCCTGGCGTCCGGTGGGCAGCCTGGACGAGCTGCGCCAGGCCATCGACGCGATCGGACGGCCCGCCGTACTGAAGACCGCCCGGCTGGGCTATGACGGCAAGGGCCAGGTCAAGATCGGTCCCGATACCGACCTGGCCGAGGCCTGGGCCGCCCTGGGCGCCGGACTGGACGAGGCCGGTCTGGGCGTTCTCGAGGGCTTTATCGACTTTCTGGGTGAAATCTCAGTCATCGTGGCGCGCGGCGCCGATGGCGAATGGGCCGCCTTCGATCCGGTGTGGAACGTCCATCGCGACCATATCCTCGACACCACCACCGTCCCCGCCCCCATCTCCCCCTCGCTCATCGGTCAGGCCATGGATATCGCCCATCGCGCCGCCGAAGCGCTGGGCGTGGTGGGATTGCTGGCGGTGGAGATGTTCGTCACCCCCAATGGGCTTCTGGCCAACGAGATGGCCCCCCGGCCGCACAATTCCGGCCACTGGACCATGGATGCCTGCGTCACCGACCAGTTCGAGCAGTTCATCCGCGCCGTCTGCGGTCTGCCGCTGGGCACGCCGGAACGCCACTCCAACGCCGAAATGAAGAATCTGATCGGCGCCGATGTGGATCAGTGGCTGGCCATCCTGAAGGACCCTTCGGCGCGCCTGCATCTCTACGGCAAGGCCGAGGCCCGCCCCGGGCGCAAGATGGGCCATGTCAACCGGATCTGGCCCCGATCCGACCGGTGAACGGCCCATGGCAATGACGATTTCGTAACCTCACGATTTCGCCGTTGACCCCCGACCCATATTGCCGGATTTTGGCGACCGGTCCTTAGCCTTTAGATCTATGGGTTTGCCTTGGAAGAGCTGGTCGTCCACGTCCTGACGCAATACGGATACCTGCTCTATCCGTTCATTACCGCCTGGACCTTCGTCGAAGGCGAGACGGTGGTGATCGTGACGGGCGTCCTGGCCTCGGAAGGCCGTTTTCGCATCCATGTGGAAATGCTGGCCCTGGCGGCGCTGACCGGAAGCTTTTTCGGCGACCAGCTCTATTACTATATCGGCCGCCGCTACGGGACGCCGCTGCTCAAGCGCTGGCCCAGTCTGTCGGGACGCATCGACTGGGCCTTCGAGACGGTCAACCGCAGCCCGGCCGTCTTCATCTTGTCGTTCCGCTGGATCTATGGGGTGCGCAACGTGGCGCCCTTCATCGTCGGCATCGCGGGCGTGCCGCGCGTCAAATATCTGGTGCTGAACTTCATCGCGGCGGCCATCTGGGCTCATTCCTTCGCCTGGGGCGGCTTCTTCATGGGCCGCAAGCTGGAGGAATGGCTGGGCGACAGCAAATGGTTCGTGCTGGGCGGATTCATCGTCTTCATGATCGGCTTTGGAGTATTTGGCGCCATGCGCGGACGCGCCAAGAGCGCACCCAAAGCGGCCGAGCCTTCGGAACCGACCTAGCCGTCAGTGACGGCTGGTGGTCGAGAGCGCGTTGCGGGCTTCCTGGAACCTGACACGGCGCATCTGGTATTCGGTGACCCTGGCCTGACGATAGGCCTCGGCGATGCGGGCGGTCTCGGTGCGCGCCGCCAGGGTGCTTTCGCGCCATGCCTTGCGAATTTCCTCCGCCTTGGCATTGCCGGGAACCTGCTGCAACGGCGGGGCCGAGGGAACCGGCTTGACCCGCGCCGAAGCCACCTGAGTGCCGGTGCTGCCGGGCGGAGCGTTCCACACCTTCATCAGCCTTTCCCGATAGGCCGCCGCCAGATGCGGGGTCTGGGAATGGTAATAGGACGCCGCCGTGGGCCAATGGCCGGTGGCGCCGAACAGGCCTTTGAGGAAGCGGGCGGCATAACCCACATTGGCCGCCGGATCGAAGGCCTCCTCCAGATTGGCGAAGGCGGTGGGATGATGACGCAGATTGACCTGCATGCAGCCCACATCGATATTCTGAACGCCACGGGCCTTGAGACGCTTCACCTCGGCGATGGCCTCGGCCTTACTGGGCAAATATCGCCCCTGCCCCTCGGCCATCACCGTCCAAGGCCAGGCAATAACTGCCTTGTGCGACGAGTCATAGCGCCCGGATTCGACGATGGAAATGGCGTGGAGAAGAGCGGCGGGAATGCCGTAAAGCCGCTCCTGCGCCGCAGTCTCGGCGGCGCACAGCCCTTCATTGGCAATGGTGGGAACGGCGCGGGCGGGCAGCGCGGCCAGGGCCAGAACAGCCCCCGCTCCCACTATCCATGCCATGCGCCGAACCGTCATCTCACTCTCCTAGGGGTCCCAGACCCAGGCGCATTCTTGCACAGCCCATGCCAGGAATTCCAACTTTGCCGGATCAAAGTGGTCATACCTGTGTTGCATCCACCAATGGGGGAAATGGGCCTGTTTGGCGGTTTTCCGCGGTTTCCCGACGGATTTTTATCTTGCGCCGCAGAAAATCCCCCGATATATATTGCACTGCAGCAAAGGCCAGTCTCCGGACCCCTTTACTGCTTTCTTGGACGTTTCCTCCCTAAACTCAAGCCGCTGGGGCAACCCAGCGGCTTTTTTTCTCCCTCCCTCGGAGGAGATCAGGGAATTTCCGGGTCCGACGCCGAAAACAGGGGCGGCGCTTTGGCGCCGTCAGGTAGCGGCCGGTCATCTCCCCCCAAGGTGCGGTGCATGATCACCACATCCACCCAACGACCGAACTTCAGCCCCACGCCGCGCAGCACCCCTTCCTGGCCAAAGCCCAGCGCCCGGTGTACGGCGATGGAGCCCTGATTGGCGGAATCGCCGATCACCGCGATCATCTGGCGGTATCCCGATTCGGTGCAGCGCTCGATAAGCGCCGCCAGCAGGACCCGGCCGATGCCCCGGCGCACCACGAAGGGCGCCACATAGATGGAGTCCTCCACCGTATAACGATAGGCCGAGCGCTGGCGGAACGGCCCGGCATAGGTGTAGCCCAACACCTCGCCCTCCTCCACCGCCACCAGGAACGGCAAACCGCGCGCCTCGACGGCGGCGCGGCGGGCCTTCATTTCCTCGACGGAGGGCACATCTTCCTCGAAGGATGCGGCCGAGCGCGTGACATAAAAGGAATAGATGGCCTGCACCGCCGCCATGTCGTCATCGGTGGCGTCGCGGATCTGGACGGACAGTGGAGTACCCGAACGGCTCATTTGCGCCCGAACTCCTGGGCGGCTGCCGCCAGGGCCGACGCCACCCGCGAGATGTCGGCCTGGACCTTGGCGAAGTCGGGACCGTGGCAGTGCTGGGCCTCGTCCATGTACAAACCCCGGTTGATCTCGATCTGCAAGGCATGGCTGCCCTGGCGCGGTTGACCGTAATGCCGGGTGGTGAACCCCCCGGCATAGGGGGCATTGCGCACCACCCGATAGCCCAGATGCGAGAATGTATCCTCGGCCACCTGGGTGAAGACCGGCGAGCAGGCGGCCGAAAAGCAATCCCCCAGCACCACATCCACGCGGCTCAGGCCGGAATCGCGGTCCATGGGGCCGCCCACCGACGGCATGGAATGGCAATCCACCAGCAAGGACCAGCCGAAGGCCCGGCGCGCGATCTCCACCAGATCCTTCAAGCGGCGATGATAGGGACGGTAGCAGCGGGCGATGCGGCGCTCCGCCTCGGCCACCGGCAACCGCCCGGCATAGATCTCAGCCCCGCTGGCCACCACGCGGGCAATGGTCCCCAGCCCGGCCAGAACCCGTGGGCTGCGGGTATTGGCATGATCGGGCAGATCGCCCGAAAACATGGCGGGGTCCAATTCATAGGGTTCGCGGTTGGGATCGCAATAGGCCCGTGGGAACAAGGCGCTGATCAGCGGCGCCCCCAGATCGACCACGCCCGCATACAACTCGTCCACGAAGCTGTCCTCGGACCGGCGCAGCATGCGGGCGTCCAGGCGGGACGCCGCCACGAATTCGGCGGGATAGTCCCGCCCGGAATGGGGCGAGGCGAAGACGAGCGGCACCAATAGCCGGGGCGGCTCGACCACCCTCAACACGGCGGCATCGTCATTCATCATCTCGGCGGGCATGGCTTCCATGGTCTGCCCGTCCTTCTTAGCAAATCGCCCGGCCCGTGTCATACCCTGCTCCAGGAATTCGGCGACTTTCCGCCCTGAGCATTTTCTATTGTGCAGGCATTTCAGAAGGGCTTGCAATGCCCGAAGAACGACGCTAAAAGAACGTCCCTCGGCCGGGCCCAAGCGAACGGGACGGCGGAGGATAAGGGCGGTTAGCTCAGCGGTAGAGCACTGTGTTGACATCGCAGGGGTCACAAGTTCAATCCTTGTACCGCCCACCATCGAAGGCCTCAGGGAAACCTGGGGCCTTCGTCCGTTTCAGCCCCCCGCCGCCGTCAACCTTGCCTTAATCAATCAATGTCATGATGTGATTCTCATTATCACCCCAGGAAAGATGGGGAAGCGTCATGGCCATCTCTTCGGCAACCCATTCCAAGGCCTTCGTGCATGCCCCCGCTGAGGGCAACGCCTCTGGAGGCGGCAAGACGAGACTGCTGGCCATGACCGGCATCGTCCTGGTGGTCGCCGCTCTGGGAGCCGCCGCCCTGCTGATGCGTCCCCATATGGGAGAAAACGGCGCGGCCCCGACGCCCGAAACCTTCGCGGACCAGATGCTGGCCGCCGCCCGTGCCGGTGGCGGCACCTTCCCCCATGTCTTCGGCGGCACCATCCGCACCGAACGCAATGGCGCCGTCCTGGCCCTGGTCGCCGACAATGTCCCGCCCAGCGTCTGTGTCTCGGTCGGCTGGAAGCTGGTGCGCAAGGGATTGCTGTCCATCAACGGCACCATGCCGCTCCGCGTCTCGGCCGCCAAATTGTCCGATTTGTGCAATCAGGAGGACGGCGGCGCCGTCCTCACCTGGATTCCCAAACAGCCGGAATAACAATCCATCATAGATATTGATTCATTCCGAACCTCCTGCCACCATATGACGGGTTGGGCAACTCTTATGGAGTTTGGGGAATGGATGATATCGATCTCGCGGCCGAGCGCACCGACATGCTGAACGCCGCCGCCATCCAAGCGGTCTTGGAGCGGACGGAATCGGTGCTTTCCACGGGTATCTGCCGCGCTTGCAACGACACGATCGAGCCCGAGCGGCTGCAAGCCAATCCCTATGCCAAGCATTGCCGCGATTGCGCCGACGAGGCCGAGACCCGCGCCCGCCTGGCGCGGCGCTGCGGCCCGCGCTGACACCAATCCGCGTCGATTGAATCTCATTACGGGTTGGCTAGGCCCAAGGGACCGCGCGCCTTATGGCGATGGAGGCAAGGACGCCTGCCGGCTTCGCCGGCAAACATTGGAATGCACGCCTGCGCGTGCAGCGTCCGCCTGCCGCATGAGGGCGTTGCGATGAAATGGCCCGCCCCCGAGTAGGGAGCGGGCCGGTTCAAATCACAGGACCAGAAGGGCGCTGCCGCCGTCCTTTTCGATTTCCCACAGATAACCGAGGGAATCGAGAGCCCTCTCCCGCGACATCAGGGAGTGGACCTCGGGTGCGGCGATGATCGCCCAAACCCGGTCCCGGATTGCCGCCAATTTCTCGCGGCGCGCAGCCTTCTGGCCCATGGTCGTTCACTCCTTTTCGGGAAGCGACTACCCGGACACACTAACGGTCCTATCCTTAACGGATGGTATCAGGCGCCCCAGGCATCGGCGCAAATTCCGTCGTACCAGCCTGTGGCGTATTCGGCCTCGGCCTTGCGGATGTGGCGGTCGGCGTTCAAGGGGCTGACCCCGCCCGCCCCCGGCACCGCGACCCGGCGCCCTCCCGCAGCCTCATAGACACCGGCCACCGAGATGGCGTAATCGGGCGCCAGCAGGCTGTAGCAGACATTGATGGTCTTGCCCGCTGCCGCCCCCTGCCCGGCAACCGAGGCCGCCACCGCGGCGGCGGCGATCTTGGCCTGGTTGTTGGCCGAGGACGCGGATTTCGGCATCTCGCCCGCAATACAGGCATCACCGATCACATGGATGCCAGGGATCAGCCGGGATTCGAAACTCACCGGGTCCACCGGACAAAATCCGCTGGCATCGGCCAGGCCCGCCGTTACAGCGATCCGTCCGGCGCTTTGAGGCGGGATAATATTGGCCAGAGCCGGAGTGAAGCGGTCGAAATCCGTCTCCACCCAGCCCTCGGCGGCGTTGACCCGCACCACCCGCCCATTATTGGCGCCTGACACCCATTCGATCATATCGCCGTAAAGGGCCTTCCAGCCCTCCTGGAACAGGGCCTGTTTCGAAAAGGAATCCTTGGCGTCGAGGATCAGAATCTTGCAGCCATTGCGAGTCCTAGACAGGTGCCAGGCCATCAGACCGGCCCGCTCGTAAGGGCCGGGGGGACAGCGATAGGGATTGCCAGGGGCGGCGATGACCACCACCTGTCCATCCTCCACCGCCTCCAGACGGCGGCGCAGCAAGGCGGTCTGCGGCCCCGCCTTCCAGGCATGGGGCATGCGCTCGGCCGCCCCCTGGTCATAGCCCTCGATTTCGTTCCAGCGCAGATCGATGCCGGGGGAAACGATCAGCCGGTCGTAGCCGATCTCGGCCCCCCCCGCAAGGCGCACCCGCCGCCGCTCCGCCTCGATGGCCGAGACGGTGTCATGCACCACCTCGACTCCGAACCGCGAACGGAGTTGATCGTATCCATGTTCCAGCCGCGACAGGCTTTCGAAGCCGCCGATCACCGCATTGGAACCGGGGCAGGTCACATGCCGAGGGTTGGGTTCGATCAGGATGATGCGCAGATCCGGCAAGGCCCGGCGTAGTGCGCGGGCCGCCGTGGCGCCGCCGAAACCGCCGCCGACGATCACCACCGAAGCCTGTTTTGCTCCTGTCGCCAGGGCCGGGGCAGCCAGCAAGGCGGCGCCACCGCCCAGCATCGCGCGGCGCGACAGCAATGCCGTCATGGCTTGGCCCTCCCGGCGATCTCGCCCGCGATGGCCTCCAATTCCCCGGCGCTGTAACCTCGGGTGATGCGGTCCATCATGGTGGCGGACCGCGAACCGTCACGGAACGCCAGCAGCAGACGCAGCAATTCGGGCGCCGGACGCCCCCCCAGGGCGGGAATGGTGGTGTGGATTTCGGAGGAGTGACAGGCGGCACACGTCTCGGCCTCGACCCGCGCCACGGCATCGGCCTCGGCCGGGGATGCGGTGACGGCCACCATCAAAGCCATGAACGCGGCAGGACTGCGCAAGGTGCCCCCCTTATCGGAGCGGCATTGTAGCCCGATGACAGTCGCCTGTCAGCGTCTCGGTGCGGTGGGGCCGCCCGACGCCTTCCAGCCGAGGATGCCGCCTTGCATGCGATGGATCTCGCCCTGCCAACCGGCGGCCAGCAGCTTCTCGGTGGCGGTACCGCAGCGAACGCCGCTGCGGCAATGGATCACCAGCCGCTTGCCATCGGGAATCTCGGGCATGCGGGCCGGATCGAAGCTGGATAGCGGCATATTGATGGAGCCATCGATAGACTCCGCCGCGTGTTCGTCGGGCTCGCGCACATCCAGCAGGACGATGGAATCCGCCGCCAACCACAGGCGGATCTGCGAGGGAGCAACCACATGGACCTTATCGCTGGCGGGAGCGGAGGAGAGACCGAACAGGCGGGACAGCATACCGAACATCCTCTTTTATCAGATATCGCGAATGTAGTAACTCACCGCCCCCATGCAAGTCCAAAGGCAAAACATTTGCACGATTTCCAGCTTTTTTGCCCTGGGGTCTTGGAATGGCATGACAGCAACCCCACTAATAAGAATGACTTTCAGACGCATCGATTCATCCGCGAGTGGGATTTTTTGCGGATGGCCGGTGCGGGGAGGGACATCCACATGAACAGGTCCAATCTGGCCCTATCCGCGGTGGTTGCGGTCATTGGCATGGCGCCGGTGGCCATGGCCGGAGAACCGCAGCCCTGGGCATTCTCGTTCCAGCCGGGGGCATCGCCCACCATGGAGCGCATCACCTCGCTGGCAAGCTTCATCAACGTCGTGATCGTCGCGATCACCCTGCTGGTGTCGGGGCTGCTGCTTTACGCCTGCACCCGTTTCCGGGCCGACCGCAATCCAAAGCCCGCCACATGGTCGCACAACACGCCGCTGGAGGTTGTCTGGACGGCCATTCCAGCGGTGATCCTGCTTCTGATCGCCATACCGTCCTTCCGCCTGCTCTATTTCATGGACCGGGTCCAGGACGCCGAGATGACCCTGAAGATCGTCGGCCACCAGTGGTACTGGACCTACGAATATCCCGACCACGACTTCAAGTTTGACAGCAACATGGTGCAGGCCGAGGACTTGAAGCCCGGCCAGCCGCGCCTCCTGACCGCCGACAACACCCTGGTGGTCCCGGCCGGCGTGCCCATCCGCCTGCAGATGACCGCCGACGACGTCATCCATTCCTGGTCGGTGCCCGCCTTCGGCATCAAGACCGACGCGGTGCCCGGACGCCTCAACGAGACCTGGGTCCAGGTCAAGGAGCCCGGCACCTATTACGGCCAGTGTTCTCAATTGTGCGGCGTCAATCACGGCTTCATGCCGGTTCACGTCAAGGCGGTCCCTAAGGAAGAGTTCCTGGCCTGGGTCGCCCAGGCCAAGAAGACCTTCGCCCATCTGGACGGCACCCGTCCCGAGACAACCGTGGCCCTTGCCGAAACTGCCGGGGGGAACCGTCCATGAGCACCGCGATCACCCATGACCAGGATCACGGCCACGCCCAGCCCCATGGCTGGAGGCGCTGGCTATACTCCACCAATCACAAGGATATCGGCACGCTCTACCTGATCTTCTCGGTCATCGCCGGGTTGCTGGGTGGCGCCATGTCCATGGTCATCCGCATGCAGTTGGCCCATCCCAACGGCACTATCTTCAACGGCGACTGGCACATGTACAATGTGTTCGTCACCGCCCATGCGCTGACCATGGTGTTCTTCACGGTGATGCCCGCCCTGATCGGCGGCTTTGGCAACTGGTTTGTGCCGCTGATGATCGGCGCGCCCGACATGGCCTTTCCCCGGTTGAACAATATCAGCTTCTGGCTGTTGCCCCCCGCCTTCATCATGATGCTGCTGTCCATGTATGAGGGTGCCGGAGCGGGCACGGGCTGGACATTGTACCCGCCCCTGTCCACTGCCTATCACCCCGACGCTTCGGTGGACTTCGCCATCCTGGGCCTGCATCTGGCGGGCATCAGTTCGGTTCTGGGCGCCATCAACTTCATCTGCACCATCCTCAATATGCGCGCCCCCGGCATGACCATGCACCGCATGCCGCTATTCGTCTGGGCCATGCTGGTCACCGCCTTTCTGCTGCTCTTGTCCATTCCGGTTCTGGCTGGCGCGCTGACCATGCTGCTCACCGACCGCAATTTCGGAACGACCTTCTTCGCGCCCGCCGGGGGCGGAGATCCCCTGCTCTACCAGCATCTGTTCTGGTTCTTCGGCCACCCCGAAGTCTACATCATGATTTTGCCCGCCTTCGGCATCATCAGCCACATCATCGCCACCTTCTCCAAAAAGCCGGTCTTCGGCTATCTGGGCATGGCCTATGCCATGGTGGCCATCGGCTTCGTCGGTTTCGTGGTCTGGGCGCACCATATGTTCACCACCGGCCTGGCCGTGGATACCCGCGCCTATTTCACCGCCGCCACCCTGGTCATCGCCGTGCCCACCGGCATCAAGGTGTTCAGCTGGATCGCCACCATGTGGGGGGGCTCCATCACCTTCCGCGTTCCCATGATGTGGGCGGTGGGCTTCGTCTTCCTGTTCACCATGGGCGGCGTCACCGGCGTGGTTCTGGCCAATAATCCGGTGGATGTGGCGCTGCACGACACCTATTACGTGGTCGCCCATTTCCACTATGTGCTGAGCCTGGGCGCGGTCTTCGCCATCTTCGCCGGTTTCTATTACTGGATCGGCAAGATGAGCGGCCACCAGTACCCCGAGACCCTGGGCAAGATTCATTTCTGGCTGACCTTCGTGGGCGTCAACATCGCCTTCTTCCCGCAGCATTTCCTGGGCGCCCAGGGCATGCCGCGCCGCGTTCCCGATTATCCCGACGCCTTCGCCGGGTGGAATATGGTGTCGTCCATCGGCGCCTATATCGCCTTTGCCGGAACCGTGTTCTTCCTGGTGGTGGTGTGGCGCACCTTCTCTGCGGGCAAGGCGGTGGAAGCCAATCCCTGGGGATCGGGCGCCACCACCTTGGAATGGACGGTCAGTTCGCCGCCGCCGCTTCACAGCTTCGACGAACTTCCCCATATCGCCACTCCGGCGGAGTAAGGGATATGACCAGCCAACGCCGTTCCGCCCTGACCCTGGCCGGACTGGTCGGTATCGTGCTGGCCATGGTCGGGCTGGTGATCGGCAGCGTGCCGCTCTACAAGGCCTTCTGCCAGGCCACCGGCATCGGCGGCCCGCCACGGCAGGTGGCGGCGGACTCCGCCTCGGCCACGGGCAAGATGGTGACGGTGCGCTTCGACGCCTCGGTGGCCAAGGGCCTGCAATGGCGCTTCACCCCGCAGGCGCGCGAGATGAAGGTGCGGCTGGGCGAGGACAGTCTGGCGGTCTTCACGGCCACCAATCTGTCGGACCGGCCCATCACCGGCAATGCGGTCTATAACGCCACCCCGGACAAGATCGGCAGATACGTGTCCAAAATTCAGTGCTTCTGCTTCACCGAGCAGACCCTGGAGCCGGGCCAAAGCGTGGACATGGCGGTGAGCTTCGTGATCGATCCGGCCATGGCCGCCGATCCCTTGAGCAACGAAGTCTCCACCATCACCCTGTCCTATACGTTCTTCAATGCAAAAACTGCCCAAGACGAGAGAGGACGGTCATGAGCCACGCCCAAGCGACACCCCGCGCTTCGTCAGCGCCCCATCCCTTCCATCTGGTCGATCCCAGCCCCTGGCCCCTGGTGGGGTCCATCTCGGCCCTGGTCCTGGTCTATGGCGCGGTGGACTGGTTTCGCAATCACGCCCATACCACGGTGATGCTGATCGGCCTGGGTCTGGTGGGCCTCACCATGTTCGGCTGGTGGCGCGACATCTTCCGCGAAGCCCGTTCGGGCCAGGCCCATACGCTCGCGGTCTGTCACGGACTGCGCCTCGGGATGAGCCTGTTCATCGCCTCGGAAGTGATGTTCTTCGCCGCCTTCTTCTGGGCCTATTTCTACTCGGCCCTAGGCGTGGCCCCCATGGTAAGCCAATGGCCGCCCGCCGGGATCAAGACCCTGGACACCTGGCACATTCCCTTCATCAACACCCTGATCCTGATGAGTTCAGGCGTGACGCTGACCAAGTCGCACCACGCCCTGCGCCATGACCACCGCGGCGCCACCAAGGCGTGGCTGGCGCTGACCATCGCCTTGGGAATCCTGTTCCTATCCTTGCAGATTCATGAATACGGCCAGGCCCTGTTCGCCTTCACCGACGGCATCTATCCATCGGTGTTCTACATGGCCACCGGCTTCCACGGCTTCCACGTCTTCGTCGGCGTCTGCTTTCTGGGCGTCTGCCTCAACCGGGTACGGAAGGGCGACTTCACGCCGGACAAGCATGTGGGCTTCGAGGCGGCGGCCTGGTACTGGCACTTCGTGGACGTGGTCTGGGTCTTCCTGTTCGTCTGGGTCTATTGGTGGGGAAATGGCTGATCAATACGGACAGTCGCCACGCCCGCAGGAACGGGCGGAACGACTGGGTTGCCATGTGCCGCAGACCCGGCACTCCACCATGGTTTCGGCCCCGGCTGTGTCCTCCTTGGAAGACGATGGGACTGGCCGCCCCTCTTCGCGGCGGCGCAGTTCCGCCGAACGGCCCAGAAACTTGAATCCGAACCAGATGAAGGCCACCACCGCGACGGTCAGCAGGATTTTCAAGAACATCGAATCTATCCTTCTTCGCCCACCAGGGGAGCCGCGCCGCGCAAAACGGCCTGGGCCTCAGGGGTGAAAGCCCCGGCGTCATCATGGAGGACAAGGCCGGGCAGCAGCCGCAGGGGCGACCGCACCGATTTGCGCGCCGAAACGATCACCCGTCCCGCCCCCCGACCGTTCTTGGGCCACAGGGGCAGGACGGCCACATCACCCACGCCCCGCCCCCGCAATCCCGCCAGAATGTCGCCCAGGCGTTCGGCGCGGTGGATGAGGATGAGCCGCCCCTTGGGCCGCAGCAGCTTCACCGCCGCCTTGATCCAGCCGGCCAGATCCAGCCCCCCCTCCTCATGGGCCATGGCCCGCGACGCATCGGCGGCGCGCGTGCCGCTGCCGCTTTCGAAAAACGGGGGATTGGTCATGACATGATGGAAGCCGCCCAGCCCGGCGGGAGGCCGGGCCGCATCACCCGCATGGACGGCAAAACCCCTCTCGGCCTCATTGAGAACGGCGTTGCGCCGCGCCAGGCCCGCCAGAGGCCCCTGAATCTCGAGACCTTCGACCACCACGTCCGGACAGCGGGCCAGCAGACACAGCGCCGCAGCCCCCACGCCGCAGCCGAGATCGAGGATACGCTCACCCGGACGGGCAGGAACCGCCGCGGCCAGAAAGACCGGATCGATGGCGGCGCGATAGCCGTACCGGGGCTGCAACAGCCGCACCCGGCCGTTCAGCAGGAGGTCTTCGGTCAGGGGTTCCGGCGTCTCCATGGGTTCCAAAACTCTTGATCAGGGTGAAAGCGATTAGCAATCGGCGATGTAAGCTTGACCCGCTTTCCCAGGCAACACTATGTTCGTCGCGCGGGTAGGCATGCCCCGCGAGGCAGGAGTTTCGGTATCGTGGCGATCGTGGTCAATTTCGAGGACGAACGCAGCAAGAAGGCGAAGAGCTTCGACGCCCTTGTTGCTCTGGTCAAGGACGACCTGGAGAAGGTCAACCGAGCCATCGTCGACCGTATGCACAGCCCCGTCGAGCTGATCCCGCAACTGGCCGGACACATCATCGCGGCAGGCGGCAAGCGGCTGCGTCCCGTCCTGACCCTGGCTTCGGCCAAGCTGGCCGGACACACGGGCGAGCGCCATATCAAGCTGGCCGCCTGCGTCGAGTTCATTCACACCGCCACCTTGCTGCACGACGATGTTGTCGACGAGTCCGAACTGCGGCGCGGCCAGGCCTCGGCCAATGCCCTGTTCGGCAACAAGCCCAGCGTGCTGGTGGGCGATTTCCTGTTCTCCCGCTCGTTCGAGTTGATGGTCGAGGACGGATCGCTTTCGGTGCTGGCCATTCTGTCCCACGCTTCCTCGGTCATCGCCGAGGGCGAGGTGCTGCAGCTGATCACCGCCAACGACACCGAGACCAGCGAGGATTCCTATCTCGAGGTCATCCGGTCCAAGACCGCCGCCCTCTTCGCCGCCGCCTGCCGCATCGGCGCCGTGGTGGCCGACCGGCCCAAGGTCGAGGAAGAGGCTCTGGAATCCTACGGCCTCAATCTGGGCATCGCCTTCCAGTTGATCGACGACGTGCTGGACTATTCCGCCAAGCAGGCCGTGCTGGGCAAGACGGTGGGCGACGATTTCCGCGAGGGCAAGATCACCCTTCCCGTTATTCTGGCCTTCCGCCGCGGCGATGACGAGGAACGGGCCTTCTGGCGCCGCTGTCTCGAGGAACTGGATCAGGCCGATAACGACATCGGGCGCGCCATCAAGCTGATGGAAAAGCACGGCAGTCTGGCCGCCACCATCGCCCGCGCCCGCCATTATGGCGAAATCGCCCGTGACGCACTGGGCATCTTCCCCGACAGCGCGGTGAAGCAGGCCATGATCGACGTTATCGACTTCTGCATTGACAGGGCCTACTGACCAAAGTTCTGACCGACCAGGCGTTCCGGCATAAATTCCGTTGACGCCATCCGGAAAGCTATATAATCATTTAATTGTTAGAAACCCGGACCTCCTTGAGGCCGGGTTTTTTCATGGCCGAAAAGCAAATCCGACCGAGTGAGGGAATGATGGCCGACCATAATGATCAGCCCAACCAAGTGAACGAGAACAGCGACGGCGATAAGGCGAAGCAGGATCTCGACGATCTTACGGTTCTCTCACGGGTCGATGGCAACAGCCTGGGCGACGCCCGCCTGAACACGGTGCGCAGCGCCGATATCAGCGACACCCAATTGGGCAACCTGGCCAATGTGCAGCAGGGCTCCTCGGGCAGTCCCCAGGCGCAAAATCTGGGCGGCCTGTCCGGTGGCGCGAAAACGGGCCTGGATGTGGCCATCGACGCTTCCAAGGATGCCAATGTGGCGCCTCCTCCCCTGGACAGCGCGCCGGTCACCGTAAGTGATGACGCCGCCTTCGTTCAGGTCCAGGCCAATCACCCCGGCCAGCTGAACGTCCAGGAATTCGCCGATCTCGCCAGGCCGGATACGGAGTTCAAGCCCCAGGATCGAGTCGAAGCGCCGCAGGTGGGCAATGCCCCCATCGCCGGCTTCACGCCCGCCACCAGCGTGCAGCAAACCGCCGTTCCGGCCGAACACGCGGCCGAAAAGGCCCCCGAACTCCACGATAAAGTCAATCACGCCCCGACCACCCAGGATGTGAGCCTGACGGGCGGCAACGAAGACAACGTCATCATCATCCGCACCAGCGACCTGCTGAAGAACGCGGGTGACGCGGACGGCGACTCACTGACCGTCACCAATCTCACCGCCAATCACGGCACCCTGGTCGACAATCACGACGGCACCTATTCCTTCACGCCCGACGCCAATTACCATGGCGGAGTGGACCTGTCCTACACCATCAGCGACGGTAATGGCGGCACGGTTCACGGTGCGGCCTCCTTCGATGTGGCATCGGTCAATGACGCGCCCACCACCAGCGACGTGACTCTGGCCGCCGGGACCGAGGACAACTCGGTGATTATTCGCGCCTCGGACCTGTTGGCCCATGCCGGCGACGTGGATGGCGACACTCTGTCGGTGACCGCGCTCAGCGCCACCAACGGCAGCATCACCGATAACCACGACGGCACCTATACCTTTACGCCCAATGCCGATTTCCATGGCGATGTGGATCTGCATTACACAATCAGTGACGGCAATGGCGGTACGGTTCCCGG
This sequence comes from Paramagnetospirillum magnetotacticum MS-1, assembly GCF_000829825.1. Classification (NCBI taxonomy): domain Bacteria; kingdom Pseudomonadati; phylum Pseudomonadota; class Alphaproteobacteria; order Rhodospirillales; family Magnetospirillaceae; genus Paramagnetospirillum; species Paramagnetospirillum magnetotacticum. Next base: position 48,809 of record NZ_JXSL01000028.1, read on the forward strand.
CACCGCCAGCTTCGAAGTGACATCGGTCAACGACGCGCCCACCACCAGCGACGTGGGATTGGCCAATAGTGCCGAAAACAACGCGGTCATCATCAAGGCCGAGGATCTGCTGGCCCATGCCAGCGACGTTGACGGCGACACCTTGTCGGTGAGTGCGCTCAGCGCCAATAACGGCACCATCACCGACAACCACGACGGCACTTATACCTTCACGCCCGATGCCAACTTCCATGGCGAAGTTGACCTGCATTACACCATCAGCGACGGCAATGGCGGCACGGTTCCCGGTACGGCTAGGTTCGATGTGGAAGCCCCCGCTCCGGTGGTCGACACCACGCCTCCGGCCGACCCCACTCCGGTGGTCGACACCACGCCTCCGGCCGATCCCACTCCGGTGGTCGATACCACGCCTCCGGCCGACCCCACTCCGGTGGTCGATACCACGCCTCCGGCCGATCCCACTCCGGTGGTCGACACCACGCCTCCGGCCGACCCCACTCCGGTGGTCGACACCACGCCTCCGGCCGACCCCACCCCGGTGGTCGACACCACGCCTCCGGCCGATCCCACCCCGGTGGTCGACACCACGCCTCCGGCGGATCCCACTCCGGTGGTCGACACCACGCCTCCGGCCGATCCCACTCCGGTGGTCGATACAACGCCTCCGGCCGATCCCACTCCGGTGGTCGACACCACGCCTCCGGCCGATCCCACTCCGGTGGTCGACACCACGCCTCCGGCGGATCCCACCCCGGTGGTCGACACCACGCCTCCGGCGGATCCCACCCCGGTGGTCGACACCACGCCTCCGGCCGATCCCACTCCGGTGGTCGACACCACGCCTCCGGCCGATCCCACCCCGGTGGTCGACACCACGCCTCCGGCGGATCCCACTCCCACCGAGGACAACACGCCCCCGGTCGAGCCCACTCCCACCGAGGACAACACGCCCCCGGTCGAGCCCACGCCCACCGAGGACAACACGCCCCCGGTCGAGCCCGGTCCTCCGGTCACGCCCCCATCCAATGACAGCCATTCCGGTGGCGGCGGCTCCGGCCAGTCCCAGTCCGGTGACAGCCATTCCGGTGGCGGCGGCTCCAGCCAGTCCCAGTCCGGTGACAGCCATTCCGGTGGCGGCGGCTCCAGCCAGTCCCAGTCCGGTGACAGCCATTCCGGTGGCGGCGGCTCCGCCAGCCAGCACTCGGCTCAGGGCAACCACGATCAGAGTCATGGAAGCAATGAGTCGGTCACCCTGACCACCTCGGCCCATGTGCATGTTGCCGCCGACCCGGCCGCGACCCTGAGCAGCACCATAGGCAGTGACAGTGCCCACACCACCACCGTGACCTCGGTCACTGGCGGCAATGGCAGCGACTTCGGCAATGACAGCGGCAGATTGGTGGTTCATGCCACCGCCGATCAGGCTGGCGACAAGCACGGCTTCGATATCGTCTATGACGGCCATGTGGTCGGCCACGCCGGGGCGGGCACCACCACCATCACCGGACTGGATGTCCATGACGGCGGCAAGCTCAGCTTCGTGGGCGCCAACGGCACCAATATCACCGTGGACAGCGTCACCCTGAACGGCACTTCCATCGATGCTGGAACGGGAACCAAGTCGGGCGGTGTCCAGGTGGACTCGTCGCACCATTCGGCCGACCTGCATAACGGTTCGGTGACCTACACGGTCAACGACGGCAATGCTGGCGCCGTGTCCCACACGACATCGACCACCACTCACACCCAGAATTTCCATCTGGACGTGGGCGGCCACGAATCGCAATTGGGCGGCGTGCATGTCACTGGCCTGCATGCGGGTGATACTGTCAGCGATGGCGGCCATGTCTGGACCGCGGGTGGCGATGGTTCCATCACCATCACCGAAGCCCAGCTTGACGGCATGACCTCGCACGACGCCGTGCACCACGACTTCACCGTAACCAGCACCCAAGGCGCCAATAGCGGCATCCATGTCTCGGGCATGGATCATGACGGCGGCGCCTACCACGCCCCCAGCCATCTCGAGGCCAATCTCAGCATCGCCGCCAATGGCGCCCAGCATGGCGGCGCGGACCTCACCTACCATGTGGGCGGCGTCCCCGACGGTTGCACCCTGGTGAGCGACAGCGGCACCCTTCATGCCGGGTCCGACGGGAGCTTCTCCGTGTCGGCCCACGACGCCGCCAGCCTGAAGATCGTCATTCCCGGCGATGGCAGCGTGGCGGACTTCAACGTGACGGTCAGCGCCACGGACGCCCATGGCGCCCAAGTCCCCACCGCGTCACAGAGTCTGGCTATCGGCGTTCACGAGGCCCTGGAGGCCCCCAGCCACAGCTTCGACACCACCGGAACCGATATCGGCGGCCACCAGGGCCACGGCTTCGAAGGCCACGGCATGGGCAGCCACGACTCGGACATCGACTCGGCCCACACCATGCTGTTCGACTTCGGCGGCGGGCATGAGACCGAGAATACCCACCACAACTGGACCGATGTGGCCGATCAGGCCGAACATGGCGATCACGGCGCCAATACCGGGGCGGAGCATGCCGACTGGACCGAAAAGGCCGATCAGCACGCCGAACACGGCAACAGCCAGAATAATCATTCGCAGGAGCACAAGGACGAGGCTCCGGTGCAGCATCAGGTTACCGACGACCACCACAACCAGTTCCAGGCCCACGACCACACCACGCCCATGTGATTCCGGGCCTGACATGACGAAAAGGCCCCCAATCCATGCCGGATTGGGGGCCTTGTAAGAGTGAACCGGGCGCTCTCAGGCTGCCTGGCGGGAGTGTCTCTCGGCAATGGGGGTCAGAATCCCAGCCATGCCGGGATAGAGGACCATCAGGCGCCGGGCTTCGGCCTCAACCAGATCGGAATCAACGCCCCGATCCTCGGCTTCGGCGTCCAGATGGGACAGCAGGGCGGCAACGTCATCCCAGATAAATGCCATGTTCACGCCCCCCCTCGCTTTTCAACCCAGGCATTCTAGCACCGGGGCGGAGAAGCGGCGTCCCACGACTCGTATCAAATTTTCATAATTTATGATGAAAGCCGTTCAGGCTTAACGCACGCCCTTTTCGGCGCCGGTCCGGGCGATGATCTCGGCCACGAGCTTGGGGTTTTTGGACAACCACAGGTCAAATTCAGCGATCACGTCTGGCGCCTTGACCGAGGACAGACGGTAACTGTCGGCCACATAGGGAAGATTGGGAGCAAAGGCCAGACTGCCCGCCAGTCCCGCTATATTTTCCGCGGCATTCAAGGCCACCGCCACATTGCCATAGGCGCCGTCGATCCGCCGGGTCTGCACCTGGCGCAGCAATTGTTCGAAGGAGGAGTTCTCCTTAAGCTCGACAGCGCCGGATTTGAGCCATTCGTTCCAGGCATAAGGCGTGAAACCGGCGATGGTTCCCAGACTGTGAATTCCATCCGGTGTCGTGGTCAAGGCCTCGCGGCGAACGATGGTCCCATCGATATACTCGATGATCGGCTTGGAAAAAACGGGGCCATCGCCCTGGCGCAGAGCCGGCGCCCAATCGGGGGAATCGGGGAATTTGAGATCGATGCCGCCACGGTTCAACTCGGCATAAAGGCGTTTGACCGGTAGGGCCTGAAAGGTCAGACGATGACCACGGGCCGCCGCGAAGGCATCAAGAATTTCACGCGCCGCGCCCTGGAACCGATCGTCGCGCATGCCGTAGACCGGCGAATAATCGATGGCTTCGACGCCGACCACAATGTCACGGGCCCAGGCCCCTAGGCCCAGCAGACACAACAAGGCCGCCACCGCCCCGCGAGCCATTGCCGATCCGAAACCCATGGACATTTCTCCACATTTGCCGACCAGAATAGAAGCACGACATCATGGCGTGATCAACTGTGACAAAAGGTTACGACCTTGACCGTTGTCAACGTCACACCGCCCCGGCGACAATAGGGTCGAACGGCAAGATTTGGAGGGAGACGGCGTATTGAAATCCATCGTCGCGGCGACGTTGCTGGTTCTGGCCACAATCCTGCCAGCCCAGGCCGATCCCCGCCCCTTCACCCGCGGCTCCTGGCAAAGCCTGGTCCAGGCCCACGCCGCGCGCCCCTTTGCGGTTCATTTCTGGTCCCTGACCTGTGCCCCCTGCCTGGTGGAATTGCCCCGCTGGCACGACATGGTCAAGGAAACAGGGATGGATTTGATTCTGGTCTCTACCGATCCGGCCGAGGACTGGCCCAAGGTGGAGCGGACCTTGAAGCGGGCCGGGCTGGAGAAGATGGAAAGCTGGGCCTTCGCCGACCTTTTCACCGAGCGGCTTCGCTTCGAAATCGATAAGACCTGGCACGGCGAACTGCCCATGACCGTGTTTGTCTCGGCCAGTGGAGAGCGCAAAGCCGTGACGGGAACCGTCACCCGCGAAGACTTCGCCTCGTGGCTGCGCTCAGGTCAGCGTTAAGGGCGCCAGCCAGCGACGAAGCTGTCGATATTGCTGATGCCGATATCCTTCAGCTCGCGGTGATCCAGGCTGGCCAGTTCATCGCGCAGGCGGGCCCGCTCCAGATGCAGGGACAACGGCGCCATCACCCGGCTTTCCAGAATTTCCAGGATCGTCCCCAAGACGGAGCGACCATCGGATGCCGGAGCGGGGGCGCAAGGCTGGATCGTAGGGGAAAGAGACATGGGGCACCTGTTCTTAAAATAACTTCAATGAACATATGGAATTATTGTGCACCGCAACAATCTCCATGATTGCATGGGCCCATGCTGGTGACGCAGGTGTGGGTGACAGACGGCCCGCCAAGGGATAGGCTATGCCTCCATCATCAAGCCGGGAGCGGAGAATGAGCGGCCCCATCGACCAACGCCTGAAGCAACTGGGCATCACCTTGCCCACCCCTCCGGCCGCGGTGGCCAATTACGTGCCCTTCGTGAAGACCGGCAATCTGGTGTTCATCTCCGGCCAATTGCCCATGGAGAACGGCAAACTGGCGGTGACCGGCAAGCTGGGCGGCGATGTCGCCATCGAGGATGGCATCCGGGCGGCCCGTCTTTGCGCCATCAATCTTCTGGCCCAGGCCCGCGCCGCAGCCGAGGGCAACCTCGAGCGGGTTCGCTTGGTCAGGATGACCGCCTTCGTGGCCTCCGCCCCCTCCTTCACCGATCAGCCCAAGGTCATCAACGGCGCCTCGGATCTGATGGTCGAAGTGCTGGGCGAGGCCGGGCGCCATGCCCGCGTCGCCGTAGGCGCGCCAGCCCTGCCCCTGGACGCGTCGGTGGAGATCGAGGGAATTTTCGAACTGGCCTGAGAATTAGATCAGACGGCTTCGGAGGCGGCGGTCTCGGCCAGCACCTTGTCGCCGCAGCCGATCACCCGGTTCTTACCCGATTGCTTGGCGGCATACATGCGCTGATCGGCGCGTTCCACCAGTTCGTTCCAGGTCTCGATGCCGTCGGTGATCCGCTCGGCCACTCCGACGGAAGCCGTCAATGGCAGGCCGTCGGGACGCATTCCCAGACCCGCCGAACGTAGGCGGGCAATGGCGATGGCGGCTCCGGGCGGATCGGTGTTGGGCATCACGGCGATGAACTCCTCGCCACCCCAGCGAATCAGGATATCACCCCGGCGCAGCACTTTGCGCAACGAGGTCGAGGCGATGCGCAGGGCGTTATCGCCTTCCTCATGCCCGTATTTATCATTGATGGACTTGAAATTGTCCAAATCAACGAAGGCCAGCGACAGCGGAATCTTGGACCGCGCGGCGGTGACGAATTGCTGGACCAGCATTTCCTCGCCCACCCGGCGGTTATAGGCTCGCGTCAGGCCGTCATGGGACGACTGGTCCACCAACTGGCTCATGAAGTGCAGTTGGCTCATTCCCGCCAGGGTCGCCACCATGGCCAGCAGCAATAGCAGCCATTGGGCCCCCAGATGGGAGGCGAAGGGCAACAACTGGTACCCCAGAACGCCGGTCAGGAAATAGGCCAGGATCAGCGGCAGCCCCAACAGGGCGCCTTCCAGGGCGGTAATGGGAAACACCGACAAACCCGCAACCATGACGAAGGGCAAAAAGGCGTAACCGGCGGCGATCACCTGCTGCGCCGGATCGTTGATGGCGAACTGGGCCAGCAGGGGATGGCTGATCAGGAAGAATACCGTGGGAATGGTCAACAGCCAGATCAGCCCCCAGCGCGCCACCGTCACGCTGTCCGAGCCGCGAAATGAAAGGGCCAGCAACACGAAGGCGATGGAGGCCATCACCCGCAGCGCCGCCAGATACATGGCCAGCGTCGTCTCGAAAATAACCAGATCGACGGGAATCCACAAAGGCGTCAGTACGGCGAAGGTCAAAGCCACCAGCCGGACGCGCGATAGGATGAGGAGCGAACGCCGACGCTGAACAAAGGCCGATTGGCGGGTCGGCAGGAACAGATCGAAAATTTCCGACATCGTCATTCCGGAGAAAACGATAGCCAGAATCTTCTTGATGACGGCTTTCAAAACAAGCACGCGCGGCTTCCTTCGCCCTTCCACGGACCAGGGCTGACGGTAATGCCGGACTGGAAGGGTTGCAAGGAAAACTACCTCCTTGGGGTATATGGTCCAGCCCTTAGGCTCATGCTTTCGAGTGGGATCTGGACCACGGCACCCCTTCCCCCTCCATCTGCCGATTGACGGACCCCGGCTTAATTCGGTATTACGATACCAAATTGGGCGATAGACCCCAGGGAGTGAAACACGATGCCCCATAGGGCAACCGAGGAGACCGAGCGCAAGGTCCTGGCCGAACGCGTCGGCGCATTCATCACCGAGCGCGATACCGCGGCCCGGTCGCTGGGCATCGCCTTGGACGAGATTCGCCCCGGCTATGCCCGCATGTCCATGACCGTGACCGCCGACATGTTGAACGGCGCGGGGATCGGCCATGGCGGGGTCACCTATACCCTGGCCGACACCGCCTTCGCCTGTGCCTGCAACGCCTATAACCGGGTGGCGGTGGCCCTGTCCTGCTCCATCACCTATCCGGCGGCGGCGCGGTTGGGCGACCGCCTTACCGCCCAATGCCACGAAGTGCACCGTAAGGGGCGTAATGGCACCTATGACTGCACCGTCACCAATCAGAGCGGCGAGCTGATCGCCCTGTTCCGCGGCCAGTGCCGCGTTCTCGAAGGCCATTTGGTCGAAGGAAATCCATAGATGACCGAAGCGCTGATCTGCGATTACACCCGCACCCCCATCGGCCGCTATGCGGGCGTTCTGTCCGGCGTCAGAACCGACGATCTGGCCGCCCATCCCATCAAGGCCCTGATGGCCCGCCATGAAGGCCTGGACTGGAGCCGCGTCGACGAGGTGGCCTTCGGCTGCGCCAATCAGGCGGGCGAGGACAACCGCAACGTGGCGCGCATGGCGCTGCTGCTGGCAGGGCTTCCCACCTCGCTGGGCGGCACCACGCTGAACCGCCTGTGCGGATCGGGCATGGATGCGGTGGGCTATGCGGCCCGCGCCATCATGAGCGGCGAGGCCGAACTGATGATCGCTGGCGGCGTGGAAAGCATGAGCCGCGCCCCCTTCGTCATGAACAAGGCCGACAGCGCCTTTTCCCGCGACGCCCGCATTTATGACACCACCATCGGCTGGCGTTTCGTCAATTCCCTGATGGAAAAGGCCTATGGCACCGATTCCATGCCGGAGACCGCCGAGAACGTGGCCGAGCAGTTCGGTGTCAGCCGCGAGGATCAGGACGCCTTCGCGCTGAAGTCCCAGGCCAAGGCCTCGGCGGCGCAGAAGAACGGCCGCTTCGCCCTGGAAATCTCCCCCGTCACCCTGCCCGCCCGCAAGGGTGATCCGGTGGTGATCAGCAACGATGAGCATCCGCGCGAAACCACCCTGGAAAGCCTGGCCAAGCTGAAGGCGCCGTTCCGGGCTGGCGGCTCCGTCACGGCGGGCAACGCGTCGGGCGTCAATGACGGCGCGGCGGCCCTGCTGATCGCCTCTCCGGCCGCCGCCAAGGCCTTTGGGCTTACCCCCATCGCCCGCATCCTGGGTATGGCCACGGCGGGCGTCGAGCCGCGCATCATGGGCATCGGCCCGGTCCCGGCGACGCAGAAGCTGCTGGCGCGCCTGGGGCTCACCACAGCCGATCTCGACGTCATGGAGTTCAACGAGGCCTTCGCCGCTCAGGCCCTGGCCTGTACCCGCCAATTGGGACTGGCCGACGACGACCAGCGCGTCAATCCCAATGGCGGCGCCATCGCGCTGGGCCATCCCCTGGGCATGAGCGGCGCGCGCATCGTCGGCACCGCCGCCTTGCAGCTGGCCCAGACCGGTGGGCGCCGGGCGCTGTCCACCATGTGCATCGGAGTCGGCCAAGGCATCGCCATGGTCATCGAGAGAGTGTAGTTTTTTCCGGCGGAGACCCCGTCAGAGGGTCCCGCCCCTTCGGGAGGATGTTCATGTCTAAGTCCGCACACCGCCGCGTTCCACCGGCGAAAGACCTGCTCGACCCCATCGAGATCGCCAGCCGCGACCAGATCACCGCGCTTCAGACCGAGCGCATGAAATGGTCGCTGACCCATGCCTACAATAATGTCGAGCACTACCGGAAGAAGTGCCAGGAGAAGGGCGTCCATCCCGACGACTTCAAGGAATTGAAGGATCTGGCCAAGTTCCCCTTCACCACCAAATCGGATCTGCGCGACACCTACCCCTTCGGCATGTTCGCCGTGCCCATGGATGACGTGGTCCGCGTCCATGCCAGTTCCGGCACCACGGGCAAGCCCACCGTGGTCGGCTATACCAAGAACGACATCGACATGTGGGCGGGCGTCATGGCGCGCTCCATCCGCGCCGCTGGCGGACGCCGCTCGGACAAGTGCCACGTCTCCTACGGCTACGGCCTGTTCACCGGCGGCCTGGGCGCCCATTACGGCGCGGAAGCGCTGGGCTGCACCGTGATCCCCATGTCGGGCGGCCAGACGGAAAAGCAGATCCAGCTGATCATGGACTTCAAGCCCGAGATCATCATGGTGACGCCCAGCTATATGCTGGCCATCGCCGACGAGATGGACCGCCAGGGAATCGACACCAAGACCTGTCCGCTCCAGGTGGGCATCTTCGGCGCCGAGCCCTGGACCGGCGCCATGCGCGAAGAGATCGAGGTCCGCATGGGTATCGAGGCGGTGGACATCTACGGCCTGTCGGAAGTCATCGGACCCGGCGTCGCCTGCGAATGCGTCGAGACCAAGGACGGGTTGCATCTGTGGGAAGACCACTTCTATCCCGAGATCATCGATCCCCATACGGGCGAGGTCCTGCCCGACGGCTCCATGGGCGAATTGGTGTTCACCAGCCTAACCAAGGAAGCCCTGCCCATCATCCGCTACCGCACCCGCGACCTGACCCAGCTTCTGCCGGGCACGGCGCGGTCCATGCGGCGCATGGGCAAGATCACCGGACGTTCGGACGACATGCTGATCATCCGCGGCGTCAATGTCTTCCCCACTCAGATCGAGGAACTGATCCTCAAGGATTACCGCCTGGCCCCCCACTACCAGTTGGAAGTCACCCGCGACGGCCATCTGGATTCGGTGGCGGTCAATGTGGAGGTCCGCGCCGACCAGCCCTATGACGACAGCGCGCTGGAAGCCGCCTCCAAGGACCTGCAGCACCACATCAAGTCCTATATCGGCATCAGCACCAAGGTGAACGTCCTGGCGCCCAATTCCATCGAACGCTCCATGGGCAAGGCGCGGCGCGTCATCGACAAGCGCCCCAAGGCATGAGGTGAAGGCGGCTCTGGCTCAGGCCGGAGCCGTCGTTTCGCTCACATACTGCGCGAACACCAGGTCATGGGTGCGGATATGCTCGATGAGCAGGTTCCGCAGCACCTGGGTTTCCGCCATCACCACATCGGAATCGCCCAGGTCGAATCCGGACTGGATGCGGCGAAGCTGCTCCATCAGCCCGTCATGCTCCGCCTCATGCCCGTGGATATCGGGATAGGCGGCAAGGCGCATCAGAAGCTGTTCGGACATGAAGTGCACGTCGGTGTAGTCGATAAGCTGCTCCACCAGGGCCTGGATCTCGGCCTGGGGCGCCCTGGCCTCGACCGCACGCTCCAGTGCGGAAATCAGTCCCACCTGAACGCGATGTTCGGCATCCATTTCGGAATGGCTGTCAGCTTGGCTCATCGTCTTCTCCCCCCGCACTGGTTCCAGGCATGGAGATGGCGATGGGAACAGCGATTTCCAAGGGCCTCCCCCCGGATCACCAACCGGGGGGAGTGCATCACATGGGCTGAAGGCCCAGCTTGCCGAACAGGCTCTTGTCCTGGCCCGGCGCGGCGTTCTTGGCGGTCAGCAGCTTCTGGCCGCAGAACACCGAATTGGCCCCGGCCAGGAAGCACAGGGCCTGCATCTCCTCGGTCATGCCCTCACGGCCCGCCGACAGCCGGACGAAGGATTTGGGCATGGTGATGCGCGCCACGGCGATGGTGCGGATGAAGTCGAAGGAATCGGGGCGCTGGGCATCGGCCAGGGGCGTGCCCTGGATGGGGATCAGGAGATTGATCGGCACGCTGTCAGGATGCTTGGGCATGTTGGCCAGGGTCTGGATCATGCGGGCGCGGTCGGTGCGCGTCTCGCCCAGTCCAACGATACCGCCCGAACACACATGCAGCCCGGCATCCCTGACCACGTCCAGGGTGTCGAGACGGTCCTGGAAGGTCCGCGTGGTGATGACCTCGGAATAATGCTCCGGGCTGGTGTCGATATTGTGGTTGTAATAGTCCAGGCCCGCTTCCTTGAGGCGCTGGGCCTGCCACTTGTCCAGCAGGCCGAAAGTGGCGCAGGTTTCCATGCCCAGCGACTTGACGCCCTCGATCATGGCCACCGCCACCTCGAAATCGTCGCCCTTGGGGCCGCGCCAGGCGGCGCCCATGCAGAATCGCGAGGCGCCTTCCTCCTTAGCCTGGCGGGCGGCTTCGACCACCTCCTCCACGGCCATCAGCTTTTCTTTCTCCAGGCCCGTGGCGTAATGGGCGCTTTGAGGGCAGTAGGAGCAATCCTCGGGACACGACCCGGTCTTGATGGAGATCAGCCGCGACACCTGAACCCGATTGGCGTCGAAATGGGCGCGATGGACCTTTTGCGCCTCGAACATCAGGTCGTTGAAGGGAAGCGCGAACAGCGCCTCGATCTCTTCGGTGCTCCAGTCGTGCCGGAGTTCCTGGTCATTCGCCGCCATTGCCGCTGCTGCCTGAGCCGTCACCGCTTATGTCCTCGTCTGATGTCTCGCGGGGGCCGCAATGTAGTCCTCCAGATACGCCCTTTGCAACAGAAGCGAAAACCCCTCACCTGAGCGGCAAAAAGATATCGACCGGCGAGTCATGCCCGGCAAGCTCGGGGAAACGTTGGAGGAAGGGAAGAGAATCCCGCAATTCCTCGCCGCTTTGGGACAACCAATCCCCATACAGATAAGTCAGGGCCGCCTCTAATCCATCGTCTGGGCCCACGTGACGCAGCACGGCGCAGCGCCCACCGGCGATGATTCCGGCCGCCACCCCGGAGCCGAACGCCACTGCTTTGCCTCCGGTGGCGACGCAAAGATCTTGGCGAAATTCCGCAGGCGGCACCTGATCGGGGCCACCGTACAAGATGTTGAAGGTGGCATGCTGGCTGGGTGGAAGGTGGTTGGCCTTGCGCCAGGCGATGAAGCGGCCAACCGTCTCCGCGATCAGGGCCGGGTCGCCCCGATGGGTCATGACCGCCACCGGGGTTTCAGGAAAATCCACAATGCGGATCGGATAGGGTGGTGAAGATTGGGGCATGAGCTTTCATCCTCGCGGCGTCCTTGCCGGACCCTAGCACAAGGTGCAATCGCCCTTCCCGGCCAAATTGGAATTGAGGCCCCGGAAAAAACCCTCTATCACATCGCGGTGATGAAGGGCTTGGACGACAGCATCGGACGCTTCCTCGACGGCCTGGATCAGGCCGGTCGCAAGCGGGGCCTGCGCCCGGCGGAGCCCATGCCAGCCGGACGCATCCGCATGGGCGGACGCGAGCTGATCAACTTCTCCTCCAACGACTATCTCGGCCTGTCGCGCAATCCGGTCGTGGTCGAGCGCGCCCGGCGCTGGCTGAACGAATTCGGAGCGGGCGTGGGGGCCTCGCGCCTTGTCACCGGTCATCTGGCCGCCCTCGAGGCATTGGAAGCCAAGATCGCTCGCGCCAAGCAGACCGAAGCCGCCTTGGTCCTGGCCAGCGGCTGGCAATGCAACGCCTCGGTTCTGCCCGCGCTTTTGGACAAGGCCCTGTGGGGGGCCGAACCGCTGGTCTTCGCCGACAAGCTGATCCATGCCAGCCTGCATACCGGGCTGGAACTGTCGGATGCCCGGCGCTACCGCTACCGCCACGACGATCTCGACCATCTGGAAAGCCTGCTCAAAGCTCATTCCGACAAGACGGGGCCGCGCTTTATCGTCACCGAGACGGTGTTCTCCATGGATGGCGATGTCACCGACATGGCCGCCCTGGCCGAGTTGGCCAAGCGCTGGGACGCATTCCTCTATGTGGACGAAGCCCACGCCACCGGAATCATGGGGCCACAAGGATTCGGCCTGTCTCCAGGCATGGGCGCCGATCTGGCCATGGGCACATTCTCCAAGGGAATGGGAAGTTTCGGCGCCTATGTGGCCTGTTCTGCCCAGTTGCGCTCCTATCTGATCAACCGGGCCTCGGGTCTGATCTATGCCACCGGCTTGCCGCCCGCCGTGCTGGGCGCCATGGACGCCGCCCTGGATCTGGTGCCAAGCCTGGAGGGCGAGCGCGCCCGGCTGCACCTGATGGCCCGGCGTCTGCGCGACGGTTTGCGGGCGGCAGGGCTTGATTGCGGCGCATCGGCCAGCCAGATCGTGCCCCTGATCTTGGGCGATGAACACCGCACCCTGGCCGTGGCCAAGGCTCTGGAAGCCCGAGGAATCCTAGGTATTGCCATCCGCCCGCCCACCGTTCCGACCGGCACCAGCCGCATCCGCTTCGCCCTTTCGGCCGTCCATTCCAATGCCGATATGGAGAGGCTGTTGGCCGCCATTCTCGATGCGGTGGAGACCACCCGGTGACGCCCCCGCTGCTCGCCGTCCATGGCTGGGGCTTTGATGCGGGTTTCTGGCTGCCCGTGCTCGAACGCCTGCCCGATTTTCGTGGCGATTGCATCGATATGGGATTCTATGGCCAGCCGAAGCGCCCAAAGGTTCCACGCCCTCTGATCCTCGCCCATTCCATGGGACTGGCCTGGGCGCTGGCCCATATTCCGCGTCCCTGGGCCGGAGTTTTCGCGGTCAATGCCTTTCCCCGCTTCACCCGCTCGCCCACCTTCGTCGAAGGCGTGCCGCCCCGGCTGATCGAGCGCATGCTGGCCCGTTTCGATGAGACGCCCGCCCAGGTGACCGCCGACTTCCTGACGCGGTGCGGCCTCGACAATCCCGACACTTCGGCCATCGACGCCGCGCCGCTCAAGGACGAATTGGCCTGGCTGGCCCGCTGTGACGAGCGCACCGCCTTGAGGATGCTGCCCTGCCCGGTCCTTGCCCTGGCGGGGACCTCGGACCCCATCGTGCCCCAGGGCATGAGTACGGCCAGTTTCGCCCCCGACACCCTGACCTTGGTGGACGGCGCCGGGCATCTGCTGCCGCTCACCCATCCCGATTGGGTGGCCGCCCAAATCCGACTCTTCGCCGCGAGGCTGGAGGCATGAGCCGCAAGAAGACCATCACCAGCGCCTTCTCGGCCGCCGCAGCCACCTATGAGTCCGCCGCCCATGCCCAGATCAGCGCCGCCGATGCCCTGGTGGACCGGCTGGGACGCCTCTCCTCCCCGCTCAAGGTACTGGAACTGGGCTGCGGCACCGGGCTGCTGACCCGGCGTCTCGACGCCGCCCTGCCCGCTGGCTCCCACATTCTCGCCACCGATCTCAGCCCGGTGATGATCCAGGCGGCCCAGGCGCGCTTGCCCCATATATCCTTCGCAGTGATGGACGCCGAGGCGCCCGATGTCAGCGGGCCGTTCGACCTGATCGCCTCGTCGCTCGCGGCGCAGTGGTTTACCGATCTGCCCGGCACCCTGGGGCGGCTGACCGGGCTGCTGGCGCCTGAGGGGAGGCTGCTGCTCACCACCTTGGGCGCCGGGACCTTCATCCAGTGGAAACAGGCCCATGGGGAGCTGGGACTGGACTCTGGCGTGCCCGAATATCCCGAAGCCGCGACACTGGCCGCCATGCTGCCCGGCGCCCAAGTGGAATCGCGCCCCGTCACGCTCAGCTACAAGGACGCCCGCAATTTCCTGCTGTCTTTGGAAGCGCTGGGCGCCCAGACGCCCAAGCCCGGCCATCGCCCATTGTCGCCGGGACAGGTCAGGCGCATCATCGCCGCCCTGGGGAGTCCCTGCGCCATGACCTGGGATATTCTGCTGCTGGATTACCGCCGATGAGGGGCGTCTTCGTCACCGGCACCGATACCGATGTGGGCAAGACCCTGGTCTCGGCCTGGCTGGCCCAGCATTGGCGGGCCGATTACTGGAAGCCCATCCAGACCGGCTCGGCCCAGGGCACCGATTTCGGCTCGGTCGCCGCTTTGGCTCCGGCTGCCCACATCCACCCTTCGGCGGTGGTTCTGCCCGCGCCCTTGTCGCCCCACGAGGCGGCGCGCCGCGAAAACACCCGCATCGACCTGTCCGCCCTGGTCTTGCCCCAGACCTCCGCTCCCCTGGTGGTGGAAGGCGCCGGAGGCGTCATGGTGCCCATCAACGAGGCCGCCCTGATGATCGACCTGATGGCGCGTCTGGCCCTTCCTACGATCGTGGTCGCGCGGTCGGGTTTGGGAACCATCAATCACACGCTGATGACGCTGGAAATACTGCGCCGCCGCCGCGTGCCGCTGTTGGGCGTGGTGATGAACGGCCAGAAGAATCCCGCCAACCGTCAAGCCATCGAACATTTCGGCGGCGTGCGCGTCCTGGCCGAGATCCAGCCCCTGCCCGCCGTGACGCCGGCGACCATCGCCGGTCTGCCGTCCCCCTCCTTTGCCTGCCCTGGTGAGCCATGACCCTGTCCTATGATGAACTTCGAGCGCTGGACGCCCGCCATGTCTGGCATCCCTTCACCCAGGCGGGCACCGCCAAACCGTCCATCCTGGCGCTCGGCGCCAAGGGCGCCACCATTTACGCCGCCGACGGGCGCGAATATCTGGATATGGTCTCGTCGTGGTGGGTCAATCTGCACGGCCATGCCAACCCGGCCATCGCACAAGCCGTGGCCGATCAGGCCGGGCGCTTAGAACAGGTGATCTTCGCCGACTTTACCCACGAGCCCGCCGCCCGGCTGGCGCACAGGGTGTGCAAGCGGCTGCCGGAAGACCTGAACCGGGTCTTCTATTCCGATGACGGCTCCACCGCCGTGGAAGTGGCCCTGAAGCTGGCGCATCAGTACTGGCGCAATCGGGGGCAACACCGTTCCACCTATATCGCCTTCGAGGGCGGCTATCACGGCGACACGGCGGGCGCCATGTCGGCGGGGCATTCCTCGGGCTATTTCGAGGCCTGGAAGGAGATGCTGTTCCCGGTCGAGACAGTGCCCTTCCCCGCCACCTGGGATGGAGACCAGGACGTGGAAGCCAAGGAGCTGGCGGCGCTGGACGCGCTGGACATGCTGTTCTCCACCAATCCCGACCACGTCGCCGCCGTGATCATCGAACCGCTGATTCAGGGCGCCAGCGGCATGCGCATGTGCCGCCCCAACTTCCTGAGGAAGCTGGAGGCCAAGGTGCGCGAGCATGGCTCGCTGCTGATCCTGGACGAGGTAATGACCGGGTTCGGACGCACCGGCGAGATTTTCGCCTGCGTCAAATCGGGCATCACGCCGGACCTCATCTGCCTGTCCAAGGGGCTGACCGGCGGATTTCTGCCGCTCTCCATGACAGTGGCCCGCGACGGCATCTTCGAAGCCTTTCTGGGCCAGGACCTATCCAAGGCCTTCCTGCACGGCCACTCCTACACCGCCAATCCCATCGGCTGCGCCGCCGGTCTGGCCTCCATCGATCTGCTGGAGGCTCCATCCTGCCTCGAGCGGATCAAGGCCATCGAGGCCATTCACCGCCGCCGTCTGGACGGGCTGAAGGGGCTTTCCAACGTCGCCCATACGCGCCTCACCGGCACGGTGGCAGCGCTTGACGTCATCGGCGGCGGCAAGGGCTATGAAGCGGTGGTGGGACCCAAGATGAAGGCCGCCTTCCTGGAGCGCGGCCTGCTGCTGCGTCCCTTGGGCAATGTGCTCTATCTGCTGCCGCCCTACTGCATCGGTGATGGAGAGTTGGAGCGGGCCTGGGATGGGGTCGAAGAGGTTCTTCGCCATTTGGCCAAATAGCGTATGATGTCTTCCTGATGTTCAAACTTTTGCGACGCCAGATTCCGCTTTTGCTCATTCTCCTGGCCCTCGCCGCCGGTGGGGGCTGGTGGTGGTGGCGCATCACGGCCCCCGAGGTCGAAGCGGTTTTCCCTAAGCGCGGCACGGCGGTGGAAGCCATCTACGCCACCGGCACGGTGGAGGCGGAGAAATGGGCCCGCATCGCCCCCGTATCGCCGGGACGCATCGCCGAGATTCTGGCCTTCGAGGGCGACATGGTGAAGGCGGGCCAACCGCTGGCCCGCCTGGACGACCGCGAGGCCAGCGCCCGCATCGCCGAGCTGGAGGCCAAGGCCGCCTACTGGCGCGAAGAGATGACCCGCTCGGCGGCGCTGACCGAACGCGGCTACCGCTCCACCGAGGCGACCCAGAAGGCGCGGAGCGAATTTAATCAGGTCACCGCCGCCATCAATGCGGCGCGGCAAAAGCGTACCGACCTGCTGGTCACCTCGCCCATGGACGGCATGGTCCTAAAACGCGATGGCGAGATCGGCGAACTGGCCGAGGTCAAGGACGCCCTGTTCTGGGTGGGCGCGCCGCGCCCCCTTCGCATCACCTCCGAGGTGGATGAGGAGGATATCGCGAGGGTCAGGATCGGCCAGAAAGTGCTGATCAAGGCCGATGCCTTTGCGGAAAGGGTCCTGGAGGCCCAGGTGGACCGCATTACGCCTAAGGGCGATCCGGTCAACAAGACCTTCCGCGTCCGGGTGGTGCTGCCCGACGACACGCCGCTGCTGGTGGGCATGACCACCGAGATCAACATCATCACCGCCTTGCATCCCGATGTCCTTCTGGTGCCCGTCACCGCACTGAAGGACGGCAAGGTGCTGGCTGTTCAGGATGGGCGGGTCGCCTCCCAGGCCGTGCAGACTGGCATTCGCGGCCGCACCATGGTGGAAGTGACCGAGGGTCTCGGCTCCGATACCCCCATCCTCGCCTCGCCCCCTGCCGGACTGAAGCCCGGTGACCGCGTCCGGGTGAAATAGGGAGGGCCATCGGTGCTTCCGCTCGGTCTGTCCATCGCGCTGACGCATCTGCGCCACCGGCAACGTCAAACCCTGGTCTCGCTTCTGGGCGTGTCCTTGGGCGTCGCCTTCTTCATCGGCATCTCAGCCATGATGCAGGGGTTTCAGCGCGATTTCATCGCCCGCATCATCGACGTGCAGCCCCATATCATCGTCAAGGACGAGGTCCGTGCCGCGCCCCAACAGGCGGTGGAACGGGCCTTTCCCGATGGCGCAGTCAGCTTGCGCGGCCTCAAGCCCCGCGAGGAGGTGCGCGGCATCCGAGGCGCGCGCAACATGCTGGCCAGCCTGGAGGAAATGCCAGGCGTCCATGTCGCCCCGGCGCTTTCGGGCAATCTGCTGCTGCGCTTCGGCGGCAAGGATGTTTCAGTCAATGTGACCGGCATCAATCCCGAGCGCGAACGCCAGGTCACCCATCTGGAAAAGGACCTGCTGTCGGGTTCGCTGGATGCGCTTTACACCACGTCCAACGCCATCATCATCGGCGAGGGCATCGCAGCAAAGGCGGGCATCCGCAAGGATGACCTGATCTCCGCCGTCTCACCGGTCGGCGTGGTGCTGAAGATGAAGGTGGTGGGAATCTTCCGCAGCAACATCACCCTCATCGATAATTTCGAGACCTATACCCTGCTGAAGAAGGCCCAAATTCTTCAGAACCGCGCCAATATCATCAACCGCCTCAACCTGCGCCTGGACGATGTGGAGCAGGCCGGGACCCTGGCCGCCGCCATCGAGCGCCAGTTCGGCTACCGCTCCGAGCCCTGGCAAGAGCAGTCGCGCAACGTGCTGGGCATTTTCGTCATCCAGAACGCCATCATGTATTCCACGGTCAGCGCCATTCTGATCGTCGCCTGCTTTGGCATCTTCAACGTGATTTCCACCGTGGTGTTCGAAAAGACCAGGGATATCGGTATCCTTAAATCCATGGGGTTTCGGGACAAGGACGTGCGCCGCATCTTTGTCATGGAAGGGCTGATCGTCGGGCTGATCGGCACGGTGATCGGCTGGCTGATGGGGTGGGGGCTGATCGAATTCATGGCCTCCCTGGACTTCCAGATGGAGGGCTTCATCAAGGCCCAGGGCTTCGTGCTGTATCGCACGCCGAAGCACTACGCCATCAGCGCCGCCATGGCCATCGCTTCGGCAACCCTGGCCGCCTGGGTCCCGGCGCGGCGCGCAAGCCGCCTCAATCCCGTCGATATCGTCAGGGGGGCGGGATGACCGAGATCGCAGTCCAAGCCCGCGCGGTCACCCGCGACCTGCCCGGTCTGGTGCCGGTAACCCTGGTGCGCGACATCGACCTCAGCGTAAGCCGGGGTGAGTTCGTGGCGGTGACCGGCCCATCGGGTTCGGGCAAGTCGTCCCTGCTCTATCTGCTGGGATTGCTGGACGTGCCGACCTCGGGTTCGGTGTGGCTGCAAGGCCAAGACACCGCCGGTCTCAATCCCGATGACATGGCCGCGCTGCGCCTGGCCTCCATCGGTTTCGTCTTCCAGTTCCACTTCCTGCTGCCGGAATTCACCTGCCAGGCCAATGTGGAGATCCCCATCCGCCGCCTGGGAAATTTAAGCGACGCCCAGGCCCGCGACCGGGCGGCCGAATTGCTGGATTGCCTGGAACTGGCCGATCACCGGCGCAAATATCCCGATCAGTTGTCAGGCGGCCAGCGCCAGCGGGTGGCCATCGCGCGCGCCCTGGCCAACGACCCGCCGCTGATCCTGGCCGATGAACCCACCGGCAATCTGGATACCCGTACCGCCCATCTGGTGTTCGAGCAGTTCCGCGATCTCGCCCACCGCCAGAACCGGACGGTGCTGGTGGTAACCCACGATGCCGAATTAGCGAAAATGGCAGACCGGCGCATCCATCTGGTGGACGGCCGGATCGTCCCTTGAGGAGAGTCAGACGCCCATCTTGGCGGCGAGGATGGCGGCCTGGGTGCGATTCTCGCAGCCCAGCGCCCGCAGGATGGCGGTGACATGCAATTTGACCGTGATCTCGGCCAGACTGAGATCGCGGGCGATTTCCTTATTGGATTTGCCCTGGCGCAGCATGCCCAACACGTCGCGCTGACGCGGAGTCAGCAGGGACTGCAACTTCTCGCCATTGATTTCGCCTGCCGCCGGTACGGCCGAATCGGGAACGATGATATGGGGGCTGACAAAGGTGTCGCCCTCCAGCACCGCGCGAATGCCAGCCATCATGGAAGCAGATCCCGCCGACTTGCAAATATAGCCGTGGGCTCCGCTATCTAAGGCCTTGCGCACGGTCTGCGGCTCCTCGGACGCGGAAACCACCACCAGAAAAATGTCGGGAGCGGAACGCCTTACAGCACCGATAGCGGAAAAACCGTCCATCCCCGGCATGGCCAGGTCCAAAAGTGCCACATCGAAATTGTCGTTGCCACGCACCAGGGCCAGCACCTGATTGAAGTCGCTGGCCTCAATGATATCCAGCGGTTCGTCCGACAGGCTTTCCAGAACCATGCGCACCCCTTCGCGGAACAACGCATGATCATCGGCAAGAAGAACCTTCATTGCACACATTCCCCGATCAAGTTTACCGCCTGACCCGACCGAACCCCTCGGCCCGACCAGACGGGGCCCCCGCAAAAGCGGTAGGCACCATCCATCTATACTCCGGCGACCGGGCCACCCCAATGGCATTTCCGGCCGACCAGCAAACCCCAAATTCTGCAATATTCTAATCACCCTTTGGCCGGAGGGGCAACGGCGGATCTTCAAGAGCATGACAGATATTCGCCAAAACTAAATAACCTGCCCTCCCGGAGCCGTAAATTATCAAGACAAGCAAGCTCTATCTAAATGCATAGGAACCGACCATCAGGCAGACACCTGACCGCACTGGAATGGATCCAGGCCTCTTTCGGCAGTTTCTTTGGTTAGCCTCAATATCCAAATGGATATGATTTCAACAAGAACAATATACTCGACGTTAAATTTGGCAATACTGACAAATAAAATCCGCGATGCCCGCAACATCATCCCGGTTGAATCTGGGCAATGCGCCGAACGCCACCGGATCGTCGGCGGCCAAGGCAACGACGGTTGCTTCCTCAGGGGCCAGCATGGACTTGCCGAGCCCCGGGTCCCACACTTCCAGTTTTGCATGGGATGCCCATTTATAGCCTTCGATAAGCAACAGATCGCATCCGGCGAAACGGGCCACCAGCCAATCCAACGGCGGTTCCTCCTCGCCCGGATGGATTTCGTGCACCAGGGCGAAGCGGCGGGGCGAGGCGACCACGCACTCCACAGCGCCGGCACGGGCCAGGGCCCGGCACTCCTCGTCACCGACGGCGGGATCGTGATGGGTGTGCTTGACGGTGGCGAGCCTGACGCCCCGCCCCACCAGGGCCGGGATCAGCCGGATGAGCAAGGTGGTCTTGCCGCTGCCGCTCCAGCCAGCGATTCCAAAGACTTTCATGGGGCCAGCCTATCAAACCGGCCGCCATGGGCAAGGGGCTATCGCCTGACCGTGGACAGAAAGGATTCCACCTCATCATTCAAGGCCGTGGCCGGGCGTGCCAGATCCTTGGCCGCCCAGATGACCCGGATGGCCGCCGCGCAATAGCGCACAGCCGCCTGAGTCACCGAGGCCACGCCGTCTCCAACCACGGCGGCATCGCCGTCCATCTCTTCAACGCAGAGTTCGATCCGACGGGTCACCTCCCGCTGCCGGGCGACCGCATGGGCCACTTCGCCAGCGATGCGGTCCATGCGCCAGATGGCCTCTCCGATCCCGTCGATGGCCGAGGCCGTATCCGCCGTGGCGCCCTGGATCTCGGCCACCTGGGAGGCGATTTCACGGGTCGAGCGGGCCGTCTGAAGAGCCAGATGCTTCACCTCGTCCGCCACCACGGCAAATCCCCGTCCGGCCTCGCCCGCCCGCTGCGCCTCGATGGTGGCGTTCAACGCCAGCATGTTGGTGCGCTGGGCGATCTCCTCGATCATGGTCACCACCCGGCCGATCCGACCGGCGACCTCCGACAGGCTCTCGATCCGGTCGGTGGTCGCACTCAGGCGGCCCACCGCATCCTGGGCGATGGCGGCGGCGCCCTCGGCGCTGTCCGAAATCTCGCGCACCGAGCCGCCCAATTCGGCCGTCGCCGTGGCGACCGCGCGTACCGTGGCGCGGCATTGCCGGGCGGCCTCGGCCACGGCCATGGCGCTGTTCTTGCCCTTGTCCGCTCCCGAGGTCATGCGCTCGGCCGTATCGCGGATTCCCACCGCATTGGAGGCCACCAGATGGGCAGTACTTTTCACCGCCTGCTCGAAACCGTCGGCCAAAGCCACCAGATGAGCCCGATTGGCCGCATCGGCCTGAGCGCGGATGGAGTGCTGCTCCTCCTGCAGCCGCACCATGGCGATGGCGTTTTCCTTGAACACGCCCACGGCACGGGCCATGTCGCCGATCTCGTCGCGGCGGTTGGTGCCGGGCACGGCAATGCCGTGATCGCCATGGGACAGACGCTCCATGGCGTCTTGGATCAGCCGCACCGGGCGGGTGATGGAATGGGCGATCACAAGGCAGGCGGCCAGAAACGACAACCCGGCCAGGATCCCCACCAAGGCGACCTGACGCCCGGTGGCGCGGCGTTCGGCTTCCTGGGCGGCGATGGCCTCGGCCATACCTTCGCGGGCATAGGCAAGGACGCGCTGCATCACTGGCTGAAGCGCCTGGAATCCGGCCCGCACTTCGGCCAGTTCAGTTCGCACCGCCAACGTGCCCTCGGCAAAGCCCTTGAGATCCTCCCCATAGGTGGAGGTCAATCGCCGCAGGTCGTCGCGGGTGGAATTGGGCAGGGCCGAGGAATCGAGCGCCAGATCCAACTGCCCGGCGGCGGCCCGGTGCCGCCCCAAGGCATCGGCCTGGCCGTCCAGCATGAAATCCCGCTCGGCAAGGCGCATCCGGGCCATGGCCAGCGAAAGCGGCGCCGAGGCGGGCCACATGGCCAATTCGCGCTCCACCGCGCGCGATGATTCGGTCAATTTGGCCCGCAAGCCCGATTGCGCCGTCAGTCCCAGACGCGCCATGTCGCCTTCCAGCACGGCAAAGGAACGGTCGATGGACTCGACACCGACCTGGGCTTCGCCCACCGCCTGGGCCATGGGACCGCCCGCCGACAACTCGGCCACAGAATCCAGACGCTGGCGGATAAGGGCGAGGTCGCGCTTCAACTCGTCAGCCACGCCAGCCTCGTGTTCGCGGGCGAACACTTCCATCAGGTTCTGGGCCACCGCCGCGCGGGCGCGCACATCCCCGGCCAGATCGTTGAGGCGGCGGTAGGAATCCTGAGCCTGCAGCATGGCCTCGATCCGCTGGCCCGCCGCCAGATAGACGCTGCCGAACACCACCGAGGCGACCAGCGCCAGAATGACCAGCAGGACAAACCGCCCGCGAATGGGCAAAGCGGCCAGAAACGGCAGTTCACCTGCCGTCAGACGCCCCCAGGAAAGGGGCCGAAAGCCGTCTATGGCAGCGGTTGCGCTATCCTGAGTCACGGTCATGTCCTCGACTGAATCATTTCCGCCGGGATCATAGGGACCAAGCGGGACTCTTCCGTGTCGGAACGGTGACGGTTTGGTGACTCAGACTCTCACCAGATGCACGTCGGTGATGGGCTTCTTGCCGTGGGTGTCGCGCAGCGAGCGGCGCACCGCCAGCCGGGCGGCCTCGCGCACCACGCCGTCATCCTTGCGCACCTTCAGCGGCAATTCCTCGATGGCGTCACGCACGGCCTCGACCACGGTGTCGTGCTCCTCCGCCTCATGGGCGGCATCCAGAAGGCCCAGCGCGGTCAGTTGCGGATCATTCAGCAGCTTGCCGAACTTGTCCAGCACCACGGTGACCACCGCCGAGCCGTTGAACACCATGCGGCGGCGGTTGCGCAGAATCTCGGAATCGATGCGCACGATACGCGGCCCATCGACACAGAGCTTGCCCGTGGGGACATGGTCCACCACCTCCACCGGGCCGGGAGCCAGACGCAGCATGGTGCCGTTGCAGGTCTCTATCGCCTCTTCCACCCCCATGGACCGCGCCAGACGGGCATGCTCCTGCAGGTGGCGGGCCTCGCCATGGACGGGAACGGCGAAACGGGGCCGCAGCAGGCGATACATCTCCTCCATCTCCTCGCGCGCCGGATGGCCGGAGACGTGGACGAACTCGTCCTTCTCTGTCACCACCTCGACGCCCAGACGGACGAGATCATTCTGAAGCCGGTAGATGTCCTTCTCGTTGCCGGGAATGATGCGCGACGAGAAGATGCACACATCGCCCTTGCCCAGTTTCACATGGGGGTGATCGCCGGACGCGATACGGGCCAGGGCGGCGCGGGGCTCGCCCTGGCTGCCGGTGCAGATATAGACCACCTTGTCCTTGGGCAGATAGGCGGCATCATGCTCGGTGAGGAACGGCGGCAGATCGGCGAGATAGCCGTTTTCGCGCGCCGCCTTGTCGATGCGCCAGAGCGAGCGGCCCACCAAAGCGACAGAGCGGTCATTGGCCATGGCCGCCACGGCAATGCTTTCCAAACGCGCCACATTGGTGGCAAAGCACGACACGGCGATGCGCCCGTCAAAGCGCCCCAGCAACTCGATCAGGCTGCCGCGCACTTCCGACTCCGAGCCGGAATGGCCTTTGGTGAAAACATTGGTGGAATCGCCGATCAGGGCCAGAACGCCCTCCTTGCCCACCCGGCGCAGAGCCTCGGTATCGGTGGCAAGACCCAGCAGCGGATCGGGATCGAACTTCCAGTCGCCGGTATGGACAACCGTGCCCAAGGGCGTGCGGATGGCCAGCAGATTCGGCTCGGGGATGGAATGAGTGATGGAGATCATTTCGATCTCGAAGGGACCGGCTTTGAAGCGCGAGCCCAGCTCAACTACGTTGAGAGGCACCTGGGTATGCAGGCCGGTCTCGTGCAGCTTGTTCTTCAGGATCGAGGCCGAAAACGGCGTCGCCCAGACGGGACAGCGCAGGCGGTCCCAAAGATATTGCACGGCGCCCAGATGGTCTTCATGACCATGGGTCAGAACAATGCCCACCAGTTTGTCCCGGCGCTCCTCGATCCAGGTGGGATCGGCCATCACAACATCGACCATGGGCATGGTCTCGTCACCGAAGGACACGCCGCAATCGACGATCAGCCACTTGCCGCCGTAACCATAGACCGCCAGGTTCATGCCGATCTCGCCGACGCCCCCCAGCGGCAGGAAAGTGAGCTCTCCCTCGCTCATCCCTGCACCGGAGCCGAATTCCGGCGATGGATTTCCAAAAGGCCCCGCAGCGTCAGATCGGCATCCAGGGCGTTGATCACCTTGGTCGCCTCGGCGAACAGCGGCGCCAGACCACCGGTGGCCAGCACCAGCATGTCTGAGC
The DNA here is from genome assembly GCF_000829825.1 of Paramagnetospirillum magnetotacticum MS-1. Taxonomy (NCBI): domain Bacteria; kingdom Pseudomonadati; phylum Pseudomonadota; class Alphaproteobacteria; order Rhodospirillales; family Magnetospirillaceae; genus Paramagnetospirillum; species Paramagnetospirillum magnetotacticum. The sequence goes on from NZ_JXSL01000028.1 coordinate 73,686, forward strand.
CGAATTCTTCCTTGATACGCTTCACAAGCCCCTCGATCAGGCCGACATAGCCCCAGAAAATACCCGATTGCATGGCCGGCACCGTCGCCCTCCCGATCACGTTGCGCGGCCGCCCGATGGCGACGCGTGGAAGCTTTGCGGCGGCCATATGTAGGGCTTGCAGCGACAGATTGATACCGGGGGCGATGGCGCCGCCGCAGTAATTGCCCACATCATCCACCACGTCGAAAGTGGTGGCCGTGCCGAAATCGATAACGATCAGCGGCCCCTTATAGTATTTATGCGCCGCGACCGCATTGACCAGACGGTCGGCGCCCACTTCCTCGGGACGATCGAGCAGAATGGACAGGCCGAGATCGACGCCCTCGTCGCCCACCACCAGCGGCTCGCATTTGAAATAGCGGCGGCACAGGGTCTTGAGGCCAAAGACCATGGCCGGAACCACGCTGGCGATGATCGCCGCCGAGATGTCCAGGCGGTTCAGGCCTTCGATGGTCAGCAATTGGGTGAGCCACACCCCTAATTCATCGGCGGTTCGCTCGGAATCCGTCGAGGCGCGCCACTCACCGCGCAGGGTGTCGCCGTCATAGACCGCGAAGACGATATTGGTGTTGCCCGAATCGATGGCCAACAGCATGGAAAAGCTCCGTCACAATCCCGGAAAGAACACATCACCGGCCAGAACCCGACGGATTCCGGCCTCGCCCTGATCGAGGAGCAGTCCGCCCTCCTCGTCCAGGCCCTTGAACACGCCCGAGAGGGTCTCGGCCTCCAGACGGACCAGCGCCGCCTCGCCCAGACCCCGCGCCCATTGCAGCCACCCGGCCCGGATGGGTGCGAACCCCTCGGCCCGCCACAGATCCAGCCAGGGGCCGAAATGGCGGCAAAGCGCGCCTAACACGACCATACTATCGCCACCATAGCCCAGTTCCGCCAGCGCGATGGTGGCGTAGAGCGTCTCCGAGGGCGCTGGACGGCACTCCACATCGACGCCGATGCCCAACACCAGCCAGCCGTCGCCGACACTCTCCAGCAGCATGCCCGCCACTTTGCGCCCATCGACCAGGACGTCGTTGGGCCATTTGACCCGCACATCGTGACCCGGCACCAGTTCGTCAAGGGCCTCGGCCAGGGCCAGCGCCGCCACGAAGCCGATCTGGGCCGCCTCGGCCAGGGGACGCTCGACGCGGATGGCGAAGGAAGCGTGGAGATTGCCCTCGGGGCTCTCCCACACCCGGCCTCTGCGTCCGCGCCCCGACGTCTGGCGCTTGGCCGTCACCACCAAAAGATCGGCGGCGGAGCCGTCCTGGACCCGCCGCCTCACTTCGTCGTTGGTGCTGCCGACGCTGTTCAGCCCCAGATGGCTGAACGGCGCCGGCAGAGTTTCGCTGATCATCCAGCCGCCGGGAACAGAACCTGGGCGGCGGCCTTGGCGCTGGTCACCAGCGGAGCCGGGATCAGGGTAAAGGCCAGGATCACCAGGGTGGAAACCGCCATCACCAGGGTCATGGAGGTGCCCACCGGCTTGTCGAAGGCCTCGGTCGGCTCGTCGAAATACATGACCTTGACGATGCGCAGATAATAATAGGTGCTCACCACCGAGGACAGCACACCCAGGATGGACAGGGTGTAAAGGCCCGACTCGATGGCGGCCATGAACACGTAGAACTTGCCCCAGAACCCGGCCAGCGGCGGAACGCCCGCCATGGAGAACATCAGAACCGCCATGACAAAGGCCATCATGGGATGGGTCTTGGACAGGCCTGCCAGATCATCGATGCCCTCGACCATCCGGCCCTTCTGGCGCATGGACAGGATCACCGCGAAGGCGCCCACATTCATGAACAGATAGATGGCGAGATAGATCAGCACGCCCTGGATGCCCAGCGTCGTACCGGCGGCGATACCCACCAGGACGAAGCCCACATGGCCGATGGAGGAATAGGCCATCAGACGCTTGATATTGGTCTGAACCACGGCGGCGAAGGAGCCAACGAACATGGAGCCGATGGCGATGAAGGTCACCACCTGACGCCACTGCTCCACCAGATCGGCGAAGGGGCCGGTCATGACCCGGACCAGCAGGCACAGTGCGGCGATCTTGGGGGCCACGGCGAAGAACGAGGTCACCGGCGTCGGCGCGCCCTCGTAAACGTCGGGAGCCCACATATGGAAGGGAACCGCCGAAACCTTGAACGACAGACCGGCCAGAATGAAGACCAGACCGGCGATGATGCCCATATTGGGCTTGATCGGGTGTTCATGGCCGCCCGAGAACAGGTTGGCCAGGGTCTCGAACGAGGTGGTGCCCGCAAAGCCGTAGATCAGCGAGACGCCATAGAGCAGCAGGCCCGAGGCCAGCGAGCCCAGCACAAAATACTTAAGGCCCGCCTCGGTGGCGCGCGCATTGTCACGGTTATAGGCGGCCAGAACGTAGAGCGCCAGGCTCTGCAGTTCCAGACCCAGGTAGAGGGCGATGAAATCGTTGGCCGAAATCATCATCATCATGCCCAGCGTGGAAAACAGCACCAGCACCGGATATTCGAAGCGGCCGATCTTCTCGCGTTCCAGATAAGGAAGCGACATGGCGGTGGCGATGGCCGAGGCCACCAGCACCAATCCCTTGGCAAAACCGGCGAAGCGGTCGGCCACGAACAGGCCGTTGAAGGCCGTCAGCCGGTCGCCGCCCAAGGACGACACCAGCACCATGGCCGCGCCAAGCGCCAGGATTACCAGGACGGACACCGACTTGGTGCTGTCTTCCTTACGGAACACGCCCAGCATCAGCAGGGCCAGACCGGCCACTGCCATGAAGATTTCCGGCAGGACCGGGACGAGGTCGAGAGTCTTGATCACGTCTTAGGTCCCCCTCAGCGGGCAGCCAGCGACAGGCCCTCATGGGCGGCCCGTGCTAGCTCGTAATTGGAGATCAGCTTGGTCACCGATGCATGCATCGGCTCGAGGAAGGTGCCGGGAGCGACACCCATCCAGATGGTGAGGACGATCAAGGGCGCGAACACCGCGATTTCGCGAGGCGTCATGTCCAGGATGCCCTTCAGGTCCTCCCGCGTCAGGCGGCCGAACACCACCCGGCGATAGAGGTAGAGCATATAGGTGCAGCCCAGGACCAGACCGGTGGCGGCGAAGAACGCCACCCAGGTATTGACCTGGAACACGCCCATCAGCACCAGGAACTCGCCCACGAACCCAGCGGTGCCCGGCAGGCCCACCGACGCCATGGTGAAGACCATGAACACCACGGCATAGATGGGCATGCGCGAGGCCAGACCGCCGTAACGGGCGATCTCGCGGGTGTGCATGCGGTCGTAGATCACGCCGACGCAAAGGAACAGGGCGCTGGCCACGATGCCGTGGGACAGCATCTGGAACACCGCGCCCTCCACGCCCTGGGTGGTCATGGAGAAGATGCCGATGGTGACGTAACCCATATGGGCGACGGAGGAATAAGCGATAAGCTTCTTCATGTCGTCCTGCACCAGGGCCACCAGCGAGGTGTAGATCACCGCGACGATGGAGAGCGTGTAGATCAACGGTGTGAAGTACACCGACGCATCCGGCAGCATGGGGATGGAGAAGCGGATGAAGCCATAGGCGCCCATCTTCAACAGCACACCGGCCAGGATCACCGAACCGCCGGTGGGGGCCTCGACGTGGGCGTCAGGCAGCCAAGTGTGCACCGGCCACATGGGCACCTTCACCGCGAAGGAGGCGAAGAAGGCCAGCCACAGCCAAAGCTGCATCTTGAAGGGGAAGGAATGCGCCATCAGCGACGGAATGTCGGTGGTGTGGGCATCAAAGTACATGACCAGCATGGCGATCAGCATCAGAACCGATCCCAGCAGGGTGTACAGGAAGAACTTGAACGCCGCATACACCCGACGCTGTCCGCCCCAGACGCCGATGATGATGAACATCGGGATCAGGACGGCCTCGAAGAAGATGTAGAACAGCACCAGATCCAGCGCGCAGAACATGCCGATCATCATGGTCTCGAGGATCATGAAGGCCACCATGTACTCCTTGACCCGCTTCTCCACGCTGCCATAGGCGGCCAGGATGCAGATGGGGGTCAGGAAGGTGGAGAGCAGCACGAACCACATGGAAATGCCGTCCACACCCATGGAATAGGTGACGGTGGTTCCGGGGAACCACAGGGCGGTTTCCTTGAGCTGGAAGTCAGGCGAGGCGCCGTTAAACTTCGCAAGGATGAACAGCGAGACCACGAAGGTCGCGATGGAGGTGAGCAACGCCACATTACGGGCATTGCGCGCCACCACCTCGGTTTCGCCGCGGATGGTGAGGATGAACAGCGCTCCGGCCAGGGGCAGGAACGTGGTCAGCGAGAGAAGGGGCCAGTCGTTCATGGGGCGTCTTCCTCGTCCTCAGCGCGCGTTGAAAATGTACCAGGTGACGAAGGCCGCCACCCCGATCAGCATGGCGTAGGCGTAGTGGTAGAGGTAGCCGCTCTGGGCGCGCGCCACCTTGGCCGCCACCGCGCGGGTCGCCGCCGCCACGCCGTCCGGACCGACGCCGTCGATCAGCGCGCCGTCACCACCCAACCACAGACCGCGGCCGATTTTGAAGGCGGGCTTCACGAAGAGCATGTCGTACAGCTCGTCGAAGTACCACTTGTTCAGCAGGAACTGGTAGACGCCCTGGAACGCATTGGCCAGAGCCCCCGGCAGTCCCGGAGCGAATACGTAGAAGAGATAGGCCAGCGCGATGCCCGACACCGCCACAATGGTGGGCAGCAAAGCCACCCAGGACGGCACATGGTGCGCGTTCTCCAGCGAGGGATGAGCCTCGGTGACCAGGATGGCGGAACGCCAGAAGTCGTGCTGGTGATGGCCGACGAACATGTCATAGCCCGCCCAACCGGCGAACAGGGCGCCAGTGGCCAGGAACAGCAGCGGAATCAGCATCACGGCCGGGCTCTCATGCACATGGGCCATCACATGCTCGTCCGCACGGGGACGACCATGGAAGGTCAGCAGCAGGAGGCGCCAAGAGTAGAAGGCGGTCAGGAAGGCAGCGAAGCAGCCGAGCCAATAAGCGCCCTGCCCCGCGATGGTGTGCGAGCCCCAAGCGGCTTCCAGGATCGTGTCCTTGGAATAGTAGCCAGCGAAGAAGGGCACGCCAGCCAGGGCCAGGGAACCGATCCACATCAGAACCCAGGTGACCTTGACGTGCTTCCAGATGCCGCCCATGCGGCGGATGTCCTGCTCGTCGCTCATGGCGTGGATCACCGAACCGGCGCCCAGGAACAGCAGAGCCTTGAAGAAGGCGTGGGTCATCAGGTGGAAAATGGCGGCCTGATAGGCCGACACGCCGATGGCGAAGAACATGTAGCCCAACTGCGAGCAGGTGGAGTACGCGATCACCCGCTTGATGTCGTTCTGCACGCAACCCACCGTCGCCGCGAAGATGGCGGTCGCCGCGCCCACCACGGTCACCACGGTCAGCGCGGTGTCCGAGAATTCGAACAGCGGGCTCATGCGGGCGACCATGAAGACGCCGGCGGTGACCATGGTGGCGGCATGGATCAGGGCCGAAACCGGGGTCGGGCCCTCCATGGCGTCGGGCAGCCAGGTGTGAAGGCCCAACTGGGCCGACTTGCCCATGGCGCCCACGAACAGCAGCAGGCAGCAGATGGTGATGGCGTGCCACTGGCCGCCGAAGAAGTTCACCGTGGCATTGGCCTTTTCCGGAGCGGCGGCGAAAATGGCGTCAAAGCCCACCGAACCGAACAGGAAGTAGACGCCGAAAATGCCGAGCGCAAAGCCGAAATCGCCCACACGGTTGACCACGAAGGCCTTGATGGCGGCGGCCGAGGCCGAGGGCTTCTCGTACCAGAAGCCGATCAGCAGATAGGAGGCGACACCGACGCCTTCCCAGCCGAAGAACATCTGCACCAGATTGTCCGAAGTCACCAGCATCAGCATGGCGAAGGTGAACAGCGACAGATAGCTCTGGAAGCGCCAGATGGAGGGGTCGTGGCTCATATAGCCGACCGAGTAGATGTGCACGGCCGCCGACACCCAGGTGACGACGATCAGCATCACGGCGGTCAGGGTATCGACCTTCAGCGACCAGTTGACGGCCATGGTGCCCGAGCGGATCCACTCGGCGACCACCACGGTCTGGGCCTCGCCGCCTAAGGCGACCTTCTGGAAGATCAGCCCGGCCAGCACGGCCGAGGTCACCAGCAGGGTGCAGGTGACGATCTGCGCGCCGCGATCACCGATGAAGCGGCCGAACAGGCCTGCGACAAGGGCGCCAAGGAGCGGCAGGAATACGGTTGCAGTGATCATCCGCTTACCCCTTGAGCTGGCTGATTTCTTCCACCGCGATGGAGCCGCGGTTACGGAAGAAGACGACGACGATGGCCAGGCCGATGGCGGCTTCCGCCGCGGCCACGGTCAGGACGAACATGGCGAAGACCTGACCGACCAGATCGTTCAGATAGGACGAGAACGCCACGAAGTTGATATTGACGGCCAGCAGCATCAGCTCGACCGACATCATGATGATGATGACGTTCTTGCGGTTCAGGAAGATGCCCATCACGCCCAGCGTGAACAGCATGGCGGCCACCGCCAGATAGTGGGACAGACCGATCTCGAACATCAGATGCCCCTCCCCGACTGGACCTTCTTGAGCTCGACCGAGTCGCGCGAGCGGCCAACCTGATCGGCGATGATCTGCTTCCTGACGCCGGTCCGCTTGCGGTGGGTGAGCAGGATGGTGCCGATCATGGCAACCAGCAGCACCAGACCCGAGGCCTGGAACAGGTAGACGTAGTTGGTATAGATCAGCTTGCCCAGCGCCACCGTGTTGGACGCCTGGTCCAGCGTCGGCGTCGGCGCCTTGATCATGGCCTCCACATCGGGCGCGAAGGCCCAGCCGCCGAACATGGCCAGCAGTTCCACCAGCAACACCACCGCGATGAGAGCGCCAGTGGGCAAGTATTGCAGGAAGCCTTCCTTCAACTCCACCATGTTGATGTCGAGCATCATCACGACGAACAGGAACAGCACCGCGACGGCGCCCACATAGACGATCACCAGCACCATGGCCAGGAACTCGGCGCCCAGCAGCAGAAACAAGCCCGCCGCGTTGAAGAACGCCAGGATCAGCCAGAGCACCGAATGCACCGGATTGCGCGATGAGATCACCATCACGCCGCTTGCCACCGCGATGGCGGCAAACATGTAGAAGATCAGAGCCGTGAACATGGATGGTCTCCCGTCACCGGTAAGGCGCGTCGGCGGCGATGCGGAAGGCCAGCTCGGCCTCCCAGCGGTCGCCGTTGGCGAGCAACTTGGACTTGTTGTACATGAGTTCCGCCCGGGTCTCGGTGGCGTATTCGAAGTTCGGCCCCTCGACGATGGCGTCCACCGGGCAGGCCTCCTGGCACAAACCACAATAGATGCACTTGGTCATGTCGAGATCGTAACGCCGGGCGCGGCGCGACCCATCGGGCCGAGGCTCGGGCTCGATGGTGATGGCCTGGGCGGGGCAAATGGCCTCGCACAGCTTGCAGGCGATGCAGCGCTCTTCCCCGTTGGGATAACGGCGAAGGGCGTGTTCGCCCCGGAAGCGGACCGATAACGGCCCCTTTTCATAGGGGTAGTTGATGGTCACCTTAGACTTGAACATATAGCGCAGCGTCAGCGCCAAGCCCTGGACGAGCTCGGTCAGCAGAAAGGCGCGCGCGGTGCGGTCGAGGAACGACATCGCTTTTCTCTCCTTAACCCTGGTTCGGCAGCCAGCCGAAAGCGGTCAGAACGCTTGCGGTCAGCACCAGCCAGAACAGCGAGAACGGCAGGAACACCTTCCAACCCAAACGCATCAGCTGGTCATAGCGATAACGTGGGAAGGTGGCACGCACCCACAGGAAGACGAACATCACCAGGCAGATCTTAAGCACGAACCAGATCAGACCGGGAATGGGCAGCCAGCCCAGGAACGGAGGAGCCATCCAGCCGCCCAGGAACAGGATGGAGGTCATGGCCCCCATCATCAGCATGTTGGCGTATTCACCCAGGAAGAACAGGGCGAAGGTCATGGCCGAATATTCGACGTTGTAGCCCGCCACCAACTCGGCTTCCGCTTCGGGAAGATCGAAGGGGGCGCGATTGGTCTCGGCCAGACCGGAGATGATGAACAAGATGAACAGCGGGAAGTGGGGAACCACGAACCACAGCTTGCTCTGGGCCATCACCACGTCCGACAGGTTCAGCGAACCCACGGTCAGCAGCACCGAGATCAGGATGAAGCCGATGGAAACTTCATAGGACACCATCTGCGCCGCCGATCGAAGGCCGCCCAGGAAGGCGTATTTGGAGTTGGACGCCCAGCCCGCCATGATGATGCCGTAGACGCCGAGCGACGAGATGGCGAAGAGGTAGAGCACGCCCACATTGATGTCGGACAGCACCCAGCCCTTGTCGAAGGGGATCACCGCCCAGGCCACCAGGGCCAGGAAGAAGGTGAGCATGGGCGCGCCCACGAACACCGCGCGATTGGCGGAGGTCGGCAGCACCGTCTCCTTGACGAACAGCTTCAGGCCGTCGGCCATGGGCTGCAGCAGGCCGAAGGGTCCAACCACGTTGGGTCCCTTGCGCAGTTGCATGGCGCCGATGACCTTGCGCTCGGCATAGGTGAGGTAAGCCACCGCGATCAGGAGCGGCAGGACGATGGCGACGATCTGCAGAACGATGATCAGCAGACGCCACACGAAGGGGGGCAGCAGCCCGGTCAGAAGGTCAACCATGGGTCCCCGTCTTCTTGTGCTTGTGGTTGCAACCACCGCCGAAGGCTGCCGTGCATTCCGCCATGGTCTTGGAGGCGCGGCTGATCGGGTCGGTCTGATAGAAATTGTCGATATTGCTCACCAGGGCGCCGCTCTCCAGGCTGCCCTCGGCGCCGAACGCGGCGCCCCAGGCGGCGGGGGTGACGGAGCCGATGGCGGCGAATACCGGACTGGCCTTGGCCAGACGCTCGCGCACGGCTTTCAGCGAGTCATAGGGCAAGGTCGTCTTGCCCAGTTCCTCGGACAGGGCGCGGACGATGCGCCAATCCTCCTTGGCCTCGCCCGGCGGGAACACCGCCAGACGGGTCTGTTGCGCGCGGCCTTCCAGATTGACGAAGGTGGCGCTCTTTTCCGTGTAGGCGGCACCCGGCAGGATGACGTCGGCGCGATGCGCCCCGGCATCGCCGTGGGAGCCCTGATACACCACGAAGGCGTCGCCCAGGGCCTTCATCTCCACCTCGTCGGCACCGATCAGGAACACCACCGCGATATCGCCCTTATGGGCGCCGTCGACGATGTGATCCACGTCGCGCCAGCCCTGGCCCGGCACGAAGCCGAGATCCAGACCACCGACGCGGGCGGCCGCCGTGTGCAGCACGTTGAAGCCGTTCCAGCCGTCCTTGATCAGACCAGCGGCATCGGCCAGCTTGCGGGCCAGCCCCAGGATCACCGCACCATCGGCACGCGACAGGGCACCCTGGCCGAGGATCAGGGCGGGCTTCTTGGCGTTCTTCAGAACCTCGAAGAAGGGATGGCTGCCATCGGCCACGGCCTTGAGAATGGCGGCGTCATCGCCCAGATGCTCGTACTTGTAGGTCAGGTCGCCCTTATGGCCGATGCGGGCCACCTTGAAACCGCCCTTCTGCCAGCGCTTGCGGATGCGGGCGTTGAGGACCGGATTTTCCTTGCGCGGATTGGAGCCGATGATCAGCAGGGCGTCGGCCTCTTCGATCCCGGCAGCACTGCTGTTGAACAGGTAGGAAGCGCGCACGCTGGCGTCCAGCTTGGCGCCGTCCTGGCGGCAGTCGATGGCCTGGGAGCCCAGCGCGGCCAGCAGATCCTTGTAGGCCACCATGGTCTCGGCATCGGCCTGATCACCGGCGATGGCGGCAATCTTGGTTCCGGCTGCCTTCACCTTGGCGGCGATGGCGGCGAAGGCCTCGGCCCAGGTGGCGGGGACCAGCTTGCCGTCCTTACGCACATAGGGCTTGTCGAGGCGCTGGCGCTTCAGACCGTCGCATGCGAAGCGCGAGCGGTCGGACAGCCATTCCTCGTTCACGTCCTCGGCGACTCGCGGCAGGATGCGGATGACCTCGTTGCCGCGGGTGTCCACCCGGATATTCGAGCCCAGCGCGTCCATGGCGTCGATGCTCTCGGTCTTCTTCAGCTCCCAGGCGCGGTAGGTATAGCTGGCCGGCTTGTTGGTCAGCGCGCCCACCGGGCACAGATCGATGAGATTGCCCGACAATTCCGACGACACCGCCGCATTGACGTAGCGGCCGATCTCCAGATGCTCGCCCCGGCCCAGGCCGCCCAGGACGGGCGTGCCAGCGATCTCGGAGATGAAGCGGACGCAGCGGGTGCACTGGATGCAGCGCGTCATCATGGTCTGGACCAGCGGACCGTAATCCTTGTCCGGAATGGCGCGCTTGCCTTCCTTGCAGCGGTTCTTGTCGGACCCATAGGCCATGGCCTGGTCCTGCAAGTCACACTCGCCGCCCTGATCGCAGATGGGGCAATCCAGGGGATGGTTGAGCAGCAGGAATTCCATCACGCCCTGACGCGCCTTGCGCACGCCCGGCGTGTTGGTCTTCACCACCATGCCTTCGCCCACCGGCATGGCGCAGGACGCCACCGGCTTGGGCATCTTTTCCACTTCCACCAGGCACATGCGGCAATTGCCCGCGATGGCCAGACGCTCGTGGTAGCAAAAGCGGGGAATCTCGATGCCGAGCTGGTCGGCGGCCTGGATGATGGTCGTCCCGGCCTCGACTTCGATTTCCCTGCCGTCAATGGTCAGTTTGGGCATTGGGTCTTCTCTCTTCTCAGGCCGCGTGGGTCTTGGCTTGGCGTTCCTTGATCCGGCGCTCCATCTCGGGACGGAAGGTGCGGATCAGGCCCTGGATCGGCCACGCGGCGGCATCGCCGAGGGCGCAGATGGTGTGGCCTTCGATCTGGCGGGAGACTTCCTCCAGCAGATCGATTTCCGACAACTCGGCGTCGCCGGTGACCATGCGGCCCATCATGCGGCTCATCCAGCCGGTGCCCTCGCGGCACGGCGTGCACTGGCCGCAGCTCTCATGCCAGTAGAAGCGCGACAGACGGTGGATGGCGCGGACCAGATCGGTGGACTTGTCCATGACGATCACGGCAGCGGTGCCAAGGCCCGAACGCATGGCGCGCAGGGCGTCGAAGTCCATGGTGACTTCCTCGCACTGCTGCTTGTTCAGCATGGGAACCGACGAACCGCCGGGGATGATGGCCAGCAGATTGTCCCAGCCGCCACGCACACCGCCTGCATGCTTCTCGATGAGATCCTTCAGGGGGATGCCCATCTCTTCTTCCACATTGCACGGCGTGTTCACATGGCCGGAGATGCAGAACACCTTGGTGCCGGTATTGTTGGGCTTGCCCAGACCGGAGAACCAGGCGGCGCCACGGCGCAGGATGGTGGGCGCCACCGCGATGGATTCCACGTTGTTCACCGTGGTCGGGCAGCCATACAAGCCCACACCGGCCGGGAACGGCGGCTTCAAGCGGGGCTGGCCCTTCTTGCCTTCCAGGCTTTCGATCAGCGCCGATTCCTCGCCGCAGATATAGGCACCGGCACCGCGATGGACATAGACCTCGCAATCCCAGCCCGAACCGCAGGCGTTGGGACCCAGCAGACCGGCGGCGCGCGCCTCGGCGATGGCGGTGTTAAGATGCTCGGCCTCAAGGACGAACTCGCCACGGATATAGATATAGGCGGCATGCGCCCCGATGGCGAAACAGGCGATCAGCGCGCCCTCGATCAGCTTATGCGGATCGAAACGCATCATTTCCCGGTCCTTACAGGTGCCGGGCTCGCCTTCGTCGGCGTTGATGACCAGATAATGGGGGCGCGGCCCCTCGGTCTTGGGCATGAACGACCACTTGACGCCGGTGGGGAAACCCGCGCCGCCGCGGCCACGCAGACCGGAATTCTTCATCTCTTCGATGATCCAGTCGCGGCCCTTGTCGAGGATCGCCTTGGTATTGTCCCAGTCGCCGCGCGACTGGGCACCCTTCAGGCGCCAGTCGTGGAAGCCGTAGAGGTTGGTGAAGATCCTATCGGAGTCGCGCAGCATCAGGCCTTCCCCCCCTCGAACTTCAATTCGGTCAGACTGGTGGGACCACCTGCCGGGCACGAGAACTGACGACCGTTCTGGGGACCGGGCTTGGGCGTCTCGCCCCGCTTGAAGGCTTCCAGCACCGCCTTGGTGGTTTCGGCCGAAAGGTCCTCGTAGTAGTCGTCGTTGATCTGCATCATGGGCGCATTGACGCAGGCGCCCAGGCATTCCACCTCGGACAGGGTGAACTTGCCGTCGGCGGTCATCTCGCCGAACTCGACACCCAGCGCGGCCTTGGCGGCGGCCACCACTTCGTCGGAGCCCCTGAGCATGCAGGGCAGATTGGTGCAGACCTGGACGTGGAAGGTGCCCACGGGCTTGCGGTTATACATGGTGTAGAAGGTCGCCACCTCCTCCACCCGGATGGGGGCCATGTCCAGCATCTCCGCGATGACTTCCATGGCGGCGCGGCTGACCCAGCCTTCCTGGCGCTGAGCCAGATCCAGCAGCGGCATCACCGCGCTCTGCTGGCGGCCAGCGGGATACTTGGCGATGAAGACCTTGGCCTTCTCCAGGTATTCGGGGGTGAAAGCGAAGCTTTCCGGTTCGTAGGAGTGATTGCTCATCGGTCGATCTCGCCGAAAACGATGTCGATGGAGCCGATATTGGCCACCACGTCGGCCAGCATGTGTCCCTTGGACATCATGTCCAGCGCCTGCAGGTGTACATATCCCGGCGGACGGATCTTGCAGCGATAGGGCTTGCCGGTGCCGTCGGCGATCAGATAGACGGCGAACTCGCCCTTGGGCGCCTCGATGGCGGTATAGGTCTCGCCAACGGGGACGCGGAAGCCCTCGGTGAACAGCTTGAAGTGATGGATCAGCGATTCCATCGAGGTCTTCATCTCGGCGCGCTTGGGCGGCGTGACCTTGTTGTCCTCGATTCGGACCGGGCCGCCAGGCATCTTGGCGATGCACTGCTTCATGATCTTGATGGATTCGCGCATTTCCAGCACGCGGACCAGATAGCGGTCGTAGCCGTCACCGTTCTTGCCCACCGGAATGTCGAATTCCATCTGGTCGTAGACTTCGTAGGGCTGCGCCTTGCGCAGATCCCAGGCGATGCCCGAAGCGCGCAGATTGGGTCCCGTAAAGCCCCAGTCCAGGGCCTGCTCGGCGGTCACGGTGCCGATATCGACCACACGCTGCTTGAAGATGCGGTTGTCGGTGGCCAGGGTCTCGATGTCGTCCAGCACAGCCGGGAAGGTCTCGCACCACTCGGCGATGTCTTCCAGGAGACCATTGGGCAGATCGGCGGCGACACCGCCCGGACGGTAGTAATTGGCGTGCAGGCGGGCACCGCAGACACGCTCGTAGAACTCCATCAGCTTCTCGCGCTCTTCGAAGCCGTAGAGCAGCGGAGTCATGCCGCCCACGTCGAAGATGAACGCGGTGACGTTCAGCAGATGGTTCAGGATGCGGCCGATCTCATCGTACAGAGTGCGGATGAATTTGGCGCGCATCGGAATGTCGATGCCCAGCAACCGCTCCGTGGCCAGCACGAAGGCATGCTCCTGGTTCATGGTGCCCACATAGTCCAGGCGATCGAAATAGGGTGTCGCCTGGAGGTAGGTCTTGTGCTCGATCAGCTTCTCGGTGCCGCGATGCAGCAGGCCCACATGGGGATCGGCGCGGTCCACGACCTCGCCCGACATCTCGAGGATCAGGCGAAGCACGCCGTGCGCCGCCGGATGCTGCGGGCCGAAATTGATGGTGTAGCTCTGGATCTGGGATTCGGCCATCTCAGTTCGCCTTCTCGTCACCGGGCAGCATCCCCGGCCCTTCCCAGGGCGACAGGAAGTCAAAGCTGCGGAAATCCTGGGTCAGCTTCACCGGCTCGTAGACAACGCGCTTGGTCTCGTCGTCGTAGCGCATCTCCACATAGCCGGTCAGCGGGAAGTCCTTCCTGAGCGGATGACCCTCGAAACCGTAATCGGTGAGAATGCGGCGCAGGTCCGGGTGATCGGAGAACAGCACGCCGTACATGTCCCACACTTCGCGCTCGAACCAGCCAGCCGAGCTGAACACGGCGGTGGCGGACGGCACGGCGGTCTCCTCATCGGTGGCGACCTTCACGCGGATCCGCTGGTTATGCTTCATGGACAGCAGGTGATAGACCACGTCGAAGCGGCTTTCGCGCCCCGGCCAGTCCACGCCGCACACATCCACCAGCTGCTTGAACAGACAGCCCGCGTCGTCCTTCAGGAAGCTCAGCACCTTGACGATGGAGGCGGCCTTGACGGTGAGCGACAGCTCGTCACAGCGATTGACTTCGGTTCCCAGCACATCCTGGGGCAGGGCTTGGGCGATGTAGTCACCCAGATCCTTCAGCGCTTGCGTCATCTTGGGGTTTCCCTCTTCGGCGCTATCGGAGGATGGAGCCGGTGCGGCGGATCTTCTTCTGCAGCTGCAGGATGCCGTACATCAGCGCTTCAGCCGAGGGCGGGCAGCCCGGCACATAGATATCCACCGGCACGATGCGGTCGCAACCGCGCACCACCGAGTAGGAATAGTGATAATAGCCGCCGCCATTGGCGCACGAGCCCATGGAGATCACCCAGCGCGGCTCGGCCATCTGGTCATAGACGCGGCGCAGAGCCGGGGCCATCTTGTTGGTCAGCGTGCCAGCCACGATCATCAGATCGCTTTGGCGCGGGCTGGGGCGGAAGACGACGCCGAAGCGGTCCATGTCATAGCGCGAACAGCCCGCATGCATCATTTCCACGGCGCAACAGGCCAGACCGAAGGTCATGGGCCAAAGCGAGCCGGTACGGGCCCAGTTGACCACGGCATCAACAGAGGCCAGGACGAAGCCCTTGTCGGAAATCTCGGTGGTAACGGCCTTAAGCAGCGCGTCCTGGGCCGGGCCAGGAGGCAGCGCCGCCGCGTGGTCGGGCGACAAAATGCCGCCGGTGCCGGGGTTCACTCCCATTCCAGGGCTCCCTTTCGCCATTCATAGATGAAGCCGATGGTCAGCACGCCCAAGAACACCATCATGGACCAGAAGCCGAACATGCCGATCTTGCCCAGGGCGACCGCCCACGGGAACAGAAAGGCCACTTCCAGATCGAAGATGATGAACAAGATGGCGACGAGGTAGAACCGGACCTCGAACCGGGAACGGGCGTCGCCAAAGGCGTCGAAGCCGCATTCATAGGCCGTGGCCTTTTCGGTGTCGGGTTTCTGGCGCGCCACGATCCAAGATCCCCCGACGCAGATCGCCGAAATCGCGATGGCGATGCCGAGGAAAATCAGGATCGGCAGATATTCGAGCAGCCAAGCTTCCATCGTCCCTGCCCTACCAAGAGGTGCCAATCAGGAGGAAGCCCCGGCGTTTCGTGCCGTCGCACGTCCGTCACCGGCCGGTGTCCGAGCTGCAAAGCAAGAGATCGACCTGTGGGATGAGCGACTTTGGCGAACGCGCCGAACGGGTACCCCCTCCTGCAACATACCAAAAGACCGCAGACACCCCCGCCCGCAACCGCACCAGCCCCTCGCTCGGCGATCGGTCTCAGGCGGGATGGCGGGAGTGACGGGGCTCGAACCCGCGACCTCCGGCGTGACAGGCCGGCGCTCTAACCAACTGAGCTACACCCCCCCGCAGCCACCCGCGTGGGTAGGCGTGGTGTAATCCACCCCCCAAGGCCTGTCAAGCAAACAAGGCCGCATTCAAATGCCATTTTGCACTTGCTAAACGGTCTAAATGCTGACTCTGGGAGATGGATTGGTGGGCGGTGACGGGTTCGAACCGCCGACATCCTGCGTGTAAAGCAGGCGCTCTACCAGCTGAGCTAACCGCCCGGTAGGCAGGTTCTAGGATGGCTGCGCGTTTTGGGCAAGCCCTTAAAACAAAACCGGCCGCCTTAAGGGGCAGCCGGTGCAACGTACTTTCGAGAAGGCACCCCTTACTGGATGCCGTCCTTCAGGCCCTTGCCAGCCTTGAACTTCGGCTGCTTGGAGGCCGGAATCTTGATCTTTTCGCCGGTGCGGGGATTACGGCCCTCGGACGCCGCGCGCGACGCGACGGCAAAGGTGCCAAAACCGACCAGACGAACCTCATCGCCGCCCTTGAGCGCGGAGGTAATGGCTTCGAAAACACCGTCCACGGCCTTAGCCGCATCGGCCTTGGACAAGCCAGCGGCACCAGCCACAGCCGTCACGAGATCGTTCTTGTTCACCTGAGGACCCCCTTCGTTATACCGACAAAGATAGCCAGCAACACCGCCTATCGAATTAGACCGAGGCAGTCTAATTCAGCCCATCGAATAAGGTCAATGCGCAATCGGTAAAAAATGGCGGCTTTGCTGGCATACAAGCCCCCGCCGCAGCATCCATACATATGCAAAATCGGCGGTTTCCAAAGGAAACCGCCGACTTTGGCCTAAAAAAATACCCGCAAGAAGGGTCAGTGGGTGACCAGCCCTCCGGCCGCTACCTCACCATCCTTGGCGGGTTTGGCCTCGGCAACTTCGGTGGGTTCGTCCCATTCGATGGCCACCGGCATGTGAACCAGGGCGTGGGTCAGAGCCTCGTCGGCGGTGGACACCGGAATGATGACCAGCCCCTTCTTCACGTTATCGGGAATCTCGGCCAGATCCTTCTCGTTCTCCTTGGGGATGAGAACGGTCTTGATGCCGCCCCGCAGAGCGGCCAGCAGCTTTTCCTTCAAACCGCCGATGGGCAGGACCCGGCCGCGCAGTGTAATCTCGCCGGTCATGGCCACATCCCGGCGCACCGGAATGCCGGTCAGCACCGAGACGATGGTGGTGCACATGGCGATACCGGCCGAGGGACCATCTTTGGGGGTGGCGCCTTCGGGGACGTGGACGTGAATGTCGCGCTTCTCGAACACCGTCGGCTTGATGCCAAAGCTGACCGAGCGGGACCGCACATAGGAGCGGGCCGCCTGCACGGATTCCTGCATCACGTCACCCAGCTTGCCCGTATGGCTGAACGTGCCCTTGCCCGGCATGCTGACCGCCTCGATGGTCAGCAATTCGCCGCCCACCTCGGTCCAGGCCAGACCGGTCACCACGCCGACCATGTCCTGCTCCTCCACCTCGCCAAAGCGATAGCGGTGGATACCGGCATACTTTTCCAGATTGCGCGGCGTCACGGCGACCTTGGTCTTGGCCGTGGAAACGATTTCCTTGACCGCCTTGCGGGCCAGATTGGCCAGTTCACGCTCCATATTGCGCACGCCCGCCTCGCGGGTGTAGTAGCGCACGATATGGCGCAGCGCCTCGTCGCTGATGGACCATTCGCCCTTGCGCAGGCCCGCCGCCTTGATGACCTTAGGCAACAGGTGGCGCTTGGAGATTTCCACCTTCTCGTCCTCGGTATAGCCCGACAGACGAATGATCTCCATGCGGTCCAGCAGGGGCTGGGGCATGCGCATGGTGTTGGCGGTGGTGACGAACATCACGTCCGAGAGGTCGTAATCCACCTCCAGGTAATGGTCGTTGAAGGTGGCGTTCTGCTCGGGGTCCAGAACTTCCAGCAGGGCCGACGCCGGATCGCCGCGCCAATCGGCGCCCAGCTTGTCGATCTCGTCGAGCAGGAACAACGGGTTCGAACTCTTGGCCTTCTTCATGCCCTGGACGATCTTGCCGGGCATGGAGCCGATATAGGTGCGGCGGTGACCGCGCACCTCGGCCTCATCGCGGACGCCGCCTAAGCTCATGCGCACGAAGTTGCGCCCCGTCGCCTTGGCGATGGACTTGCCCAGGCTGGTCTTACCCACGCCGGGCGGGCCGACCAGGCACAGGATGGGCCCCCGCACCTTGTCGGTGCGGATCTGCACGGCGAGATATTCGAGGATGCGTTCCTTGACCTTCTCCAGACCGTAATGGTCGGCATTGAGAACCGTCTGGGCCAGCTTGACGTCCTTCTTGACCTTGGTGCGCTTCTTCCACGGAATGGTCAGCAGCCAGTCCAGGTAATTGCGCACCACGGTGGCCTCGGCCGACATGGGGCTCATGGATTTGAGCTTCTTCAGCTCGGCCAGGGCCTTCTCGCGCGCCTCGGCGGTCAGTTTGGTCTTGGCGATGCGTTCTTCCAGCTCGGCGGTTTCGTCCTTGCCGTCGTCGCCCTCGCCCAGTTCCTTCTGAATGGCCTTCAGCTGTTCGTTCAGATAGTACTCGCGCTGGGTCTTCTCCATCTGCCGCTTGACGCGGTTGCGGATCTTCTTTTCCACCTGAAGGACACCGATTTCGCCCTCCATGTAGGAATAGACCCGCTCCAGACGCTCGGAAATCACCTCGACCTCGAGCAGTTCCTGCTTTTCCGCGATCTTCAGCGCCAGATGGGAGGCGACGGTGTCGGCCAACTTGGCCGCGTCCTCGATCTGATTGACCGAGACCAGAACCTCAGGGGGAATCTTCTTGTTCAGCTTGATGTACTGCTCGAACTGGCTGACCACCGAGCGCGACAGCGCCTCCAGCTCCTGCTGGTCGCCTTCGCGTTCGTCCACCACCTCGGCGGTGGCCTGGAAGAAGGCGTCGTTCTCGGTAAAGCCGGTGATGCGGGCGCGCTTGCCGCCCTCGACCAGCACCTTGACGGTACCGTCGGGCAGCTTGAGAAGCTGCAGCACGGTGGACACCGTGCCCACCGAATAGATGTCGTCAGTGGTGGGATCGTCCTGGGCGGCGTTCTTCTGGGCGACCAGCAGGATCTGCTTGTCTTCCCGCATGACGTCTTCCAGGGCGCGAACCGACTTTTCCCGGCCGACGAACAGCGGAACGATCATGTGGGGGAAAACGACGATGTCCCTGAGCGGAAGGACGGGGAAAACATCGCCAGAAGGAAGATCAACCATGCTGCCTCATTCACGCCGGCGGGACGCCCAACCGGGCCGGCCCGTCTTTGTACAGTAACCCTTACAGGCTCTAGCTGGGACGGATTCCGCCCCTCGTCAAGCCATGTCCGATGATTCTAGTGTCTTATCGGGGGTGTCCGCAATGCACATTTTGGCCCCAGACCGATGCGAACCACTAGGATTTGTGGGAAAAGCGAAGGGCGGGCCCCCATAAGGAGCCCGCCCCTGCCGATTTTTCACCTCTCGCAGGCCCTAAGCGCTGGAGCCCACGTCTTCGCGGCGTTCGGAGTAGATGTAGAGCGGCTTGGCGCGACCCTCCACCACTTCCTTGTTGATCACCACCTCGTCCACGGCATCGAGGCCGGGCAGGTCGAACATGGTGTCGAGCAGGATGGTTTCCATGATGGAACGCAGCCCGCGCGCGCCGGTCTTGCGGGCGATAGCCTTCTCGGCGATGGCCTTCAGCGCGTCGTCTGAGAAGGACAGACGGGTGTCCTCCATCTCGAACAGGCGCTGATACTGCTTCACCAGGGCGTTCTTGGGCTTGGACAGGATATCGATCAGGGCGTCGACGTCCAGATCCTCGAGCGTCGCCAGAACCGGCAGACGGCCGACGAATTCCGGGATCAGTCCGAACTTCAGCAGATCCTCGGGCTCGACTTCCCGCAGGATCTCGCCGGTGCGGCGCTCGTCGGGGCCGCGCACATCGGCGCCGAAGCCGATGGAGGTGCCCCGCCCGCGAGAGCCGATGATCTTTTCCAGACCCGAGAAGGCGCCGCCGCAGATGAACAGGATATTGGTGGTATCCACCTGCAGGAATTCCTGCTGGGGATGCTTGCGCCCACCCTGGGGCGGCACCGAGGCGACGGTGCCCTCCATGATCTTCAGCAAGGCCTGCTGAACGCCCTCGCCCGACACGTCGCGGGTGATGGACGGGTTGTCGGACTTGCGGCTGATCTTATCCACTTCGTCGATATAGACGATACCGCGCTGGGCCCGCTCCACATTGTATTCGGCGGCCTGCAGCAGCTTCAGGATGATGTTCTCCACGTCCTCGCCCACGTAACCGGCTTCGGTCAGGGTGGTGGCGTCGGCCATGGTGAAGGGCACGTCCAGGATGCGGGCCAGGGTCTGGGCCAGCAGGGTCTTGCCGCAGCCGGTGGGGCCGATCAGCAGGATGTTGGACTTGGCCAGCTCGACTTCATTGTTGTTCTTGCCGCCGTGCTGAAGGCGCTTGTAGTGGTTGTGGACGGCGACCGACAGCACCTTCTTGGCATGGCCCTGGCCGATGACATAGTCATCGAGCACCTGGCAGATGTCCTTGGGGGTCGGCACGCCATCACGCGAACGCACCAGATGGGTCTTGTGCTCTTCGCGGATGATGTCCATGCACAGCTCGACGCATTCATCACAGATGAACACGGTCGGCCCGGCGATAAGCTTCCTCACCTCGTGCTGGCTCTTTCCGCAGAACGAGCAGTACAGAGTGTTTTTGGATTCGCCGCTCGTGGACTTGGTCATCGAAACTCCATTGGATCAGGGGGCCGCACCGCACCCGCGAAATCATGTTAGACACAGCCCGCCACGCCAGACAACGACAATTCTGTCATGACTGCAAAAGGAAACGGCCGGGCTGATCCCCCTGGTCCAAGGGATCGGCCCGGCCGCTTATGCCCGAACGGAACCTAGGACGCGGAATCGTCCTCGGCGACAGGACGCTTGTTCACCACCTCGTCGATCAGGCCGAATTCCTTGGCCTCCTCGGCGGTCATGAACTTGTCGCGCTCCATCACCTTCTCGATCACTTCCAGCGGCTGGCCGGTGTGGTCCACATAGATGTTGTTGAGCCGGGCCCTGAGCGCCAGAATCTCGCGGGCCTGGATTTCGATATCCGTGGCCTGACCCTGGGCGCCGCCCGAGGGCTGATGCACCATGATGCGGGAATTGGGCAGGGAGAAGCGCTTGCCCTTCTCACCGGCGGTCATCAGCAGCGAGCCCATGGAGGCGGCCTGGCCGATGCACAGGGTGGATACGGCGGGGCGGATGTACTGCATGGTGTCGTAGATGGCCAAGCCCGAGGTCACCACGCCGCCCGGCGAGTTGATGTAGAACGAGATGTCCTTGCTGGGATTCTCGGATTCCAGAAACAACAGCTGGGCGCAGATCAGGCTGGCGACTTCGTCGTAGACCTGACCGGTGAGGAAGACGATTCGCTCCTTCAACAGGCGCGAATAGATGTCATAGGACCGCTCGCCCCGGTTGGTCTGCTCGACGACCATGGGAACCAGGGTGTTCATATAGACGTCGATCGGGTCTCTTTCGCGCATGTTCCGTCCTTCTTGGATTTGGCAACGGCGGGGGCGGACGCCGATGAGATTGGCCGCCCGCGATATTCATATGGTGAACATCGCGGGCTTTGCACTGAAAAAACCGTGACCTATTCGGCCGCCTTCTTCTTGGCGGCGGCCTTCTTCTTCGGCTTGGGAGACGCGGCCTCGGCGGAAGCCTCGTCGGGATCCTTGCGCAGATCCTCGACCGAGACTTCCTTATCGGTCACCTTGGCCAGTTCCAGGATGAAATCGACCACCTTCTCCTCGTAGATGGGAGCGCGCAGCGATTCCAGGGCTTCCTGGTTCTTCTGGTAGTACTGAAGGACCAGATGCTCCTGACCGGGGTAACGGCGGGCCTCATTCATGATGCCGCGGTTGACGTCTTCCTGGGTCACGTTGATCTCGTTGACCCGGCCCACTTCGGCCAGCAGCAGGCCCAGGCGCACCCGGCGCTCGGCCAGGGTGCGGTATTCGGCCTTCAGATCGTCTTCGGACTTGCCCGCATCGGCGGCGTCCTGGCGTCCGGCTTCCTTGTCGGCTTCCACCTGCTTCCAGATGGCCTCGAACTCGCTTTCCAGCATGCTGGGGGGAACCGGGAAGTCATGACCGGCCGACAGCGCGTCCAGCAGGGCGCGCTTCAGCTTGATGCGCGACACGCCGTCCAACTCGCGGGCGATTTCGTCCCGGATAGCGGTCTTGAGCGCGTCCAGGTTCTCCAGACCGACCGACTTGGCCAGTTCGTCGTCCACGGCGGCGGCCTTCGGCGCGCGCACTTCCTTGACCTTGACCTCGAACAGGGCGGGCTTTCCGGCCAGGGCTTCGTTGCCGTAACCCTCGGGGAAGGTCACATTCACTTCGACGTCGGCATCGGCCTTCTTGCCGATCAGCTGGTCTTCGAAGCCGGGAATGAAGGTGTTGGAGCCCAGCTTCAGCGAATAGCCCTCGGCGGTGCCGCCGGGGAAGGCCACGCCGTCCACCTTGCCCACGAAGTCGATGACCAGAACGTCACCCGACTTCGACGCGCGCTTGACCGGCTCGGAGCTCTCGTTGCGCTCGGCGATCTTGGCCAGGGCGTCGTCCACCTCGGCATCGGGAACCACGGCCTTGTCGCGCACCAGATTGACGGTGCCGAAATCCATGATCTTGATCTCGGGCAGCACTTCCACCGAGACGGTGAACTCCAGGTCAGAGTTCTCCTCGTATTTGGTGATCTCGATCTTGGGCTGCATGGCCGGGCGCAGACCATTGTCGGTGATGGCCTTACCGGCGCCGTCGTTGACGGCGTTTTCCAGGATCTCGCCCATCACGGCGCCGCCGTACTTCTTGCGCACGATGGTCATGGGAACCTTGCCGGGACGGAAGCCGGGCATGGCCACGGTGCGGGCGATCTCCGCCAGCTTGTCCTGCATCCGGGTTTCCAGCTGCTGGGCGGGAACGACGACCTTGAATTCGTGCTTCAGGCCTTCGGCATTGATCTCGGTTACCTGCATCAGTCTATCGCCAATCGAATCGAGTGAGTTGAAATCGCTGTTCCCGCCGGTCGGCATGCGCCAGAGCCCAGTACCGGCTGCGATGGATGGTGCGGGCGAAGGGACTTGAACCCCCATGGCTTGCGCCGCTGGAACCTAAATCCAGTGTGTCTACCAATTCCACCACGCCCGCACGAACCGTGCACGCCGACGGACCCACGCGCGCAGAACCGCGCACCCTGGGGCCGCCCCGTCGGGAGGGTCCTGTCTATAGCATGTTCGTTTCCAGGGAAATAGGGAAAAGCCGTTTGGCAACCGGCCTTGCATCATCGGCCTGAAATTTCCGAGTGAAATGATCGGAAAATCTTTATTCCACAATGGGATTGGGTTTGTAACAAGATTGAGGCGGGCTCATACTCCCTGGCATCACGACCCAAATTAGGTGACAAAATGGAACTCGACCGCACATCCAGCATTGCATTCTTGCAGATCGACGAAGACACCAAGCGGGCGTTGCGGGAGTTCCGGGAAGTCTTGTCCCGTCATATCGACGGGGTCCTCGACACCTTCTATCGTCATGTGAGCAACAATCCGGCCACGGCGAAAATGTTCGCCAATCCTGATCGCATGGCCCATGCGCGCTCCATGCAGAAGAAGCATTGGATGGAAAGCGTGTTCCTCGGCCAGTTCGACGACCGCTATTTCGCTCAGGTCACCGAAATCGGCAAGGTCCACCAGCGCATCGGCCTCGATCCCAAGTGGTATACGGCAGGCTATTGCTTCGTGCTGAACATGGTGATCGGCGTGGCGGTCGAGCATTACCGCAAGGACCCCAAACGCCTGACCCAGGTGCTGGCCGCCGTCAACAAGGCCGCCTTCCTGGACATGGATCTGGCCACCTCGGTCTATATCGAGACCAACACCGCCGCCATCATCGCCCGCGAACTGGGGTCCAAGGCCGATGTCTTCGAGCGCGAGGTCAAGGGGCTGGTGGCCTCGGTGGCCTCTTCCGCCAGTCAGATGGAATCCACGGCCCAGACCATGACCGCCACCGCCGAGGAAACCTCGCGCCAGTCCACCACCGTGGCGGCGGCCGCCGAGGAAGCCACCGTCAATATCCAGACCGTGGCGGCGGCCGCCGAGGAACTCTCGTCCTCCATCACCGAAATCAGCCGTCAGGTCTCCCACTCGGCGCAGATCGCCGCCAGCGCCATGGTCGAGGCCGACCGCACCAACCAGATGGTGCAAAGCCTGGCCGAGGCCGCCAGCAAGATCGGTCAGGTGGTCAAACTGATCAACGACATCGCGTCCCAGACCAACCTCCTGGCACTGAACGCCACCATCGAGGCGGCGCGGGCCGGAGATGCGGGCAAGGGCTTCGCCGTGGTGGCTAACGAGGTCAAAAGCCTCGCCAACCAGACCGGCAAGGCCACCGAGGAAATCGCCTCGCAGATTTCAGCGGTGCAGTCGGCCACCCGCGATGCGGTGACCGCCATCGGCGGCATCGCCACTACCATCGGCCAAATCAACCAGATTTCCAGTTCCATCGCCGCCGCGGTGGAGGAACAAGGTGCCGCCACCGGCGAAATCGCCCGCAATGTCCAGCAGGCGGCCCAGGGCACGTCGGAAGTCACCGAAACCATTACCCGCGTCAACGCCGCCGCCTCGGAAACCGGCACCGCCGCCCGTCAGGTTCTCGATGCCGCCTCGGCCCTGTCGCGCAATTCCAACCAGTTGGAAACCCAGGTCGACCGCTTCGTCAGCCAGATCCGCGCTGGCTGAACGGACAGGGGGGGGGACGCAATACCCTCCCCCTATCCTTTCAACAGAGCCTTGATCCGCGCCGACACCGCCAGCTTGCCCGTGGCGGAATAGGCTTCGTGATTGGCCTCGATGTCGTCAAGATCATAGAGATAGTTGACCATCAGCCCCGCCGACTGGGCCAGGCCGTTTGGCGACATGTCGGCCATCCAGTTGATGCGCTCGACACGGGCGCCGTTGGACAGATGGAAATGGGCCACCGGGTCCAGGGCGGCCATCCCCCCCGAACGCGTCTCGCGGGTCAGATAGCGGGCGGCCAGCCGGGTCAAAGGCCCTTCCAGCGCCTGGGCCAGCAAAGGCTCGGCCGTCCAGTCTGGCTCGGCCAATAGGGCCTTGAGGCTGCCCTTGGCGCCCATGCCGCCGGTCACCCGCGTCAGATCCTTGTGCTCGGCGGCGCTCAGCAATCCCGGTTCGCCCTCGGTCAGGCGCCCGTCCAGCCAGCGGCGGAAGCCCGGGATGGGCGACAGCGTGGCGAAGGTCTTGATCTGCTTGAACTCGCGCGACAGATCATCCACCACCCTCTTGATCAGGAAATTGCCGAAACTGATTCCGGCCAGCCCCCGCTGGGCGTTATTGATGGAATAGAAGATGGCGGTGTCGGCCTTGTCCACGTCGCCCAGGGGCGCGGTGGGGTCCAGCAGATCCTGGATATTGCCAGCCATCTCAGGAAGCAGGGCCACCTCCACGAAGATCAGCGGCTCGTCGGGCATGCGCGGATGGAAAAAGGCATAAAGCCTGCGATCGGAATCCAGCCGGTTCTTGAGATCGGTCCAGCCCTGGATGGCATGCACCGCCTCGTATTGCATGATCTTTTCCAAAACGGCCGCCGAAGAGCGCCAGGTGACGCGTTCCAGCACCAGAAAACCCACATCGAACCATGAGGTCAGCAGCCCCTTGAGGTCGGCCTCCAAAGCCGCCAGATCGGGATGATCGCGCATCAGGCCCATCAGTTCGGCGCGCATGTCCACCAGGAACTTGACGCCCTCGGGCAGAGCGTTGAACTGAGTCAGCAGTTTGAGCCGGGGCGGCTCCAGGGCCTGGCGCAACTCCATCTCGGCGCGCAGACGGGCAACCTCCTCCCGCGCTTCGCCCAATGCGGCCGCCGCCGCATCCACCCGCGCCCGGTCAGGACCGAACGCGCCCGCCAGCAGTTTGAGGAAACGCGCCCTGCCCTCGGCCGACAGGGACAGATAGGCCCGCCCCAGGGCGGCGGCCCTGGCGCGGGCGGAAACCTCGCCCCCCTTGGCGTCCAGACAGGCTTCCATCTGAATCCGCAGCCGCGCCAGATCGCCGTCCGGCAGGCCGGGCGACAGGGCCGGGATCTTTTCCGCCCCATCGGAACGGGCGATATCGCGCCACAGTCCCTTCAGGCGGGATAGAAAGGAAGCGGCGTTGGTCTGCGCTTCAGTCATGGGGGTCCCATCTCCTCTCGGCCAAAATCGCCGGGATGGCCTCGGACAGATCCTCGGCGATCAGGCCCGGACCGAACTCCGCCGCCGCCCGCCCGTGCAGCCAAACGGCGGCACAAGCCGCCTCGAACGGTTCCATGCCCTGGGCCAGCAACCCGGCCAGCAGTCCCGCCAGGACATCACCGGACCCGGCTGTGGCCAACCAGGGCGGAGCATCGGTGGTAATGGTGGCGCCGCCCTTAGGGTGGGCCACCACCGTATCAGCCCCTTTCAGAAGCACGATCGCCCCGGACAAACGGGCGGCATGGCGGGCCCGCTCCAGTCGGCTGCCCGGCATCTCACCGAACAGGCGGCGGAACTCGCCGTCATGGGGCGTCAGCACAACCCGATCCGAGAGATGACGGAACAGATCGGCGCTCCGCCCTTCGAAACTGCTCAAGGCATCGGCATCGAGAACGCAAGGTCGTCCGGTGCCCAGAGCGGCCAGCACCTTGCCCGCCAGGGCCTCTCCCACTCCGCCGCCGGGGCCCAGCAGCAAGGCGTTGCGGCGGCCATCCTCCAGCAGATCGGCGAAAGGCTCGGAACTGGCGACCAGCACGCCGGGATCTCCGGCACGGTAGACGCCCAACGCCTCGGGAGGCGCGGCGATGGAGACCAAGCCCGCCCCCACCCGCCGCGCGGCCCGCGCCGCCAGCCGGGCGGCGCCGGTCATCTCCGCGCCGCCTAGGATCAGGACATGACCGCGGCTATATTTGTGCCCCTCGGCCTTGATCTCGGGCAGCGCCCAAACCCCCGGCCCGTTACGGCAAAGATCCGGCGCGATTTCATCCAGCACCGCAGCCGGAATGCCGATATCGGCCACCACCAGCTCGCCGCATTTCAGCCGCCCCGGCAAAAGGCAATGGCCCGGCTTGGGACGGAAGAAGGTCACGGTGGCCAGACAATCGGGGGCAAGGCCCAGCACCGCCCCGCTATCGCCATGAACCCCGGAGGGCACGTCGACGGCGATCACTGGCAGGCGCAATCGGCCTATCTCCTCGACCACCGCCTTGGCCGCTCCCTCCAAAGGCCGGGCAAGACCGGCTCCGAACAGGGCGTCGATCACACCGACGCAGCCATGCAGCGCATCAGGGGTCAGAGGCTCCACCCGCCCCGTCCAGCGTCCGGCCATGATGGCGGCATCGCCCTTCAGACGCTCCACCGCGCCCAGCAGAGCGACACGCACCGACCAGCCGTCGCGGGCCAGCAGCCTTGCCGCCACGAAGCCGTCGCCGCCGTTATTGCCGGGACCGCACAAAATGGCGATCCGGCCCTTGGGCAGCAGGCGCCGTGCCGCGCGGGCCACCGCCCAGCCCGCGGCCTCCATCAGCCGCGCGCCAGCGATCCCCGCCGCCAGGGCCAGGGCATCGGCCCGGTACATCTGCTCAACACTGAGGATCTCTTGGTTCATCCTTAGAAGGGTAATGCGCAACTGCCCATTTGCCAACGCAGAGCGGCTGCATTAAGTGTTCTGGGCTCTCAAGGAGGACGCAAGTGAAGGTCGTCGTCATCGGGGCCGGGGTGATCGGCACCACCAGCGCCTGGTATCTCGCCAAGGCCGGTCACGACGTGACCGTGGTGGACCGGCGCGAAGGCGCCGGGCTGGAAACCAGCTTCGCCAATGGCGGCCAGATATCGCCTTGTCACGCCGAGCCCTGGGCCAATCCGTCCGTCCTGCCCAAGGTGCTGAAATGGCTGGGCCGCGAGGACGCGCCCCTGCTGTTCCGCTGGAGCCGTTGGGACCCGGCGCTCTGGGCCTGGGGATTGCGCTTTCTCGCCAACTGTCCCCGCTCCCGTGCCGAGATCAATACCGAGCGCACCTTGCGCGTCGCCATCTATTCCCGCGCCTGCCTGGGTGAATTGCGGGCGGAGACCGGCATCGAGTACGACCAGCAGATCCGGGGCATCCTCCACGTCTATCGCGACGGCGCCGAATTCGAACATGCCTGCCGCGCCGCCGAGGTGATGATCCGCCACGGCCTTAAGCGTCTGCCCAGGACTCCGGCCGAATGCGTCGCCATCGAACCGGCTCTGGCCGCCGTGCAAAGCGAGCTGGCTGGCGGCATCTACACGCCCGATGACGAAAGCGGGGACGCCCACAAATTCACCCGCCGACTGGCAACCCTGGCCGAAGCCAAGGGTGTGGAGTTCCGCTGGAACGTGCCCATCCAGGGCCTGATCCCGGATGGCGACCGGGTGGCTGGGCTGGCCACGGCACAAGGGACGATCCGTGCCGAGGCCTATGTGCTGGCTGCCGGATGCGACAGTCCCCTTCTCGCCCGCCCCCTGGGCCTGCGCCTACCCGTCATTCCCGCCAAGGGCTATTCCATCACCGTGCCAGTGGCGGGCCATGGAGGCGCACCATCGGTGTCCATCACCGATGACGAGCACAAGATGGTCTATTCCCGCCTGGGCGACCGATTGCGCGCCGCCGGAACGGCCGAGATGGCGGGCTATGACCTGACCCTTAACCCGGTGCGCGCCCGCCTGATCCTGGACAATGCAAGGCGGCTGTTCCCCGATGGCGGTGATTTCGACCGGGCCGAACCCTGGGCGGGATTGCGGCCCGTTACCCCCGACAGCGTCCCTCTTCTGGGTGCGACACCCCTTCGTAATCTGTGGCTGAATACCGGGCACGGCACCTTGGGCTGGACCATGTCCTGCGGCTCGGGCCGGGTCATCGCCGATCTCGTGTCCGGCCTGTCGCCCCAAATCCCCATGGAAGGATTGGGCCTGGGACGGTTCACCCAGCCCCGCCAGTGACATAGGAACAAATCCGCGATAGAATCGCCGCCCCGTCCCGTCATCGCCACAGGCTGTTCATCATTGCCCCAGATTTCCCGCGACATTCACGAGGCGGCCCAGCCCGGAGATGAATTTCCGCGCGGCACATGGTGGCGCCGTGCCGGGGTCGTCTTCGCCACCGCCGCCCTGATCGGCGTCTATGTGGCCGTGATCGTCAGCAATCTTCGCGACATGGAGCAAGAGCGCACCGCATTCGCCGAGTCGCAGGCAAGCAAGATCCTGCTGTCTTTCGAGACGCACACCGTCCGGCTGCTGGATCTGGCCGACATCTATTTGCGATCGGCCCGACATTTCGTTTTGGAGGATGGCCCCCAGCATCTGGGACTTTTTCTCGATCAGGTCACGCCGCCCAAATCCGATCTGTATTCAACCACTTTGACCGTTCTGGACCGCCGCGGACGGGTCACGTTCAGCACGGATGCCAGCCTTACGCCCGGCTCCGACCATTCTGACATGCCGGTCTTCCTGCACTTCCAGGGCACCACCAGCGATTCCATCCATATCAGCGCCGTCAACGACAGCACCCTGCCCGATCAGCAATTCTTCCATATCGCCCGGCCGCTGCTGGTGGGCAAGGAACTGACCGGTGTCATTGTTGTCGATATTCATTCCAGCAAGATCGCCGCGTTCTACCGGGATATGACCTTGGGGCAGAACTCGTCGGCGGCGATTTTCAGCCTGGATCGCAAGCTGATCGCGCGCCAGCCTCCGCCGGTCGCGGAGGCCGCCCCAATGGGGACGCTGCAGATCTGGAACGATTCCGAGGGCAATCTGGAAGGACGGTTCCGTAAGCGCTCGCTGTTGGACGGCATCGAACGGACCTTCTTGTACAAACGACTCGCGAACTATCCCCTGGTGGTGGTGGTCGGCTTCGCCCATTCCGACATTTCCGCCGGTCTGGACGAGATGAAACGCTCCGAGCTGATCGAGACGATCGTCGTCACCCTGGCGGCCATGGCCTTCGCCACGCTGATATTGGTGATGGATGGGCGCAACCGCCGCCTGGCCGAGGCCGAGCGCACCAGCCGGGCCGCCGCCCAATTACTGGAGCGTTCCAATGCCGATCTGGAGCGCTTCGCCTATGTGGCGTCCCACGACCTGAAGACGCCGCTGCGCGTCATCACCGGCTATGCCCAGATGCTGGACCGCCGCTATCGCGACAAGCTGGACGAGGAGGCCAACGAATATATCGCCTTCCTCACCGCCGGGACCAAGCGCATGTACCGGCTGATCACCGACCTTCTGCATTATTCCCGCATCAACAGCCAGGCCAAGCCGCTGCAACCGGTTTCATCGGGCCGGGCCGCGGATATCGCCATCAGCAATTTGAAGGCGGTGATCGAGGAAAACGGCGCCACCATCTCGGTCGGCCCGCTGCCGACCATCCAGGCCGATGAAAGCCAGTTGTCCAGTCTGTTCCAGAACCTCCTGGGCAACGCCATCAAGTACCGCCATCCCGAGCGCAAGCCCCTTATCCGCATCGAGGCGGTCCGGCTGTCCGGCACTCTTTGGCGTTTCGCGGTCAAGGATAACGGGATCGGCATCGAGCCCGAGCATTTCGAGCGGATCTTCGTCATCTTCCAGCGGCTGCACGCCGATTCAGCCTATGACGGCACCGGCATCGGTCTGGCGCTCTGTCAACGCATCGTCACCCGCCTGGGTGGTCGGATCTGGGTCGAATCCAAGCCGGGCGAAGGCTCTACCTTCTTCTTCACCGCCAACGA
This sequence comes from Paramagnetospirillum magnetotacticum MS-1, assembly GCF_000829825.1. Lineage (NCBI taxonomy): Bacteria > Pseudomonadati > Pseudomonadota > Alphaproteobacteria > Rhodospirillales > Magnetospirillaceae > Paramagnetospirillum > Paramagnetospirillum magnetotacticum. The sequence continues at coordinate 104,306 of NZ_JXSL01000028.1, forward strand.
CGCCACTAGGGATTAATCCTCCTCGTCATCCTTCTTCTCCTCCGGCTCGCGCGGAGGGGCCTGTGGAGAAGTTTTGGCCTTCTTGCGGGGATGGGGATGCCAGGCCCAGGGCCGGTCGCCTTGCCAGCCCGCCACCGTCTCGATTGTCACGCCCCCGTCCGGTCCCAGCCACAGGGCATACGGCCCCCGGCGCCAGAGGTCGAAGCGGTCGACGATCACCCTGGCGCCCCGGCAGGTCCCGCGCAGGGGCACGCTGCTTACCACGATATCGGCGCCGGCACAGGCTTTCTCCGGGTTCTCCTCGTCCTTGACCAGAGCCACCACCCGGCCTTCCACCCGCCACAGGCAGCCGGTCTCGTCGCAGCGCAGCCGCCCGTCCCGCGACGAGCTTTTCTTGGGCCAGCGTTCGCGGGCCTCGGGCCCGGCGCGGCGGCTCCAGGTATCCTTGAGAATCCTCCCCCCCCTTGCCGTTGAGCAGCAAAGTGCCATCGGCGGAGCGTACCGCCATGCCGTCGCCGCGCCCATCCACCAGCAGGTCGGGCGGCCGGGCGAAAGCCATGGAGGCCAAGGCCGCCATCATGGGAACCAGCCCCCACCAGCGCCATCTCCCCCGCCACAGGCATAGCCAGCACCCGCCCAAGGTGAACACCACCATGGCCCAAAGGGGCAAGATGGGCAGGGTCACCGCCGAACTGGGCCAGGAGGCCACCCAGACGGCCACCCAATTGACCCCTTCGACGCCCCAGCCCATCGGCACCAAGGCCAGAGCTTCCAGACCGAAGGGCAAGAGCAGGAACATCACCAGCGCCCAGGGCATCACCCAAAAGCCGGTCAAGGGCACCGCGATCATGTTGGCCGCCACCGACCACACGGCGAAGCGGTTGAAGTGATAAATGCCGTAGACCGCCGTGGCGAAACCGGCGATCAGGGTGGTCACCACCGTACCGAACACATAAAGGCCGATGGCGGCTAGCCAGCCGGGATGGGCGGCCCGCCATTGGGTCTGTCGCGGCGTCAGGCTTTCATAGGCGGCGATCATGGCCACAACGGCGGCAAACGACATCTGAAAGCTGGGACCGATCAACTCGTCGGGCTGCCAAAGCAAGATGGCCACCGCCGCCCAGGCCACCAGCCGCATGGACAGCGCCCGACGGTCCAGCAAAACCGCCAGCAGCACCAGCCCGGTCATGAAGAAGGAACGCTGGGCCGGAACCGGCGACCCAGCCAGCAGGGTGTAGAAGCCTGCGAAGACGATGGCCAGGGCCGCCGCCCACTTCTTGATGGGATAACGCAACGCCACCAGCGGAAACAAGGCCAGCAGGGTCCGAAGGCCGACAAAGACCAGACCGGCCGCCATGGTGATATGCAGGCCAGAGATGGACAGGATATGGGCCAGCCCCGAATCCCGGTAGGCCTGCATCATGGGGGCCGAGATGGGCATCTGGTCGCCCGTGGTCAGGGCCGCCGTCACCGCGCCCCTGTCCCCGGGCAACACCGCCATGATGCGGGTGGTGATGGCGTGACGGATCTCGTTGATTGTGGTGGTGAGATCGGCCCGCCACCCTGTGGCCGCCCCCGGCTCGGTCACCTCCACCGGCCCCAGGGCCGTGCCGATGGCTCCGAACTGGCGGAACCAGGCGAAGCGGGCGAAATCGAAGGCGCCGGGCATGGCCGGTTGGGGCGGCGGCATCAGCATGGCGCGCACCCGCACCCGATCCCCCACCATGGCGGAAGACAGACCGGGCTTGGCCTTGATGCGGGCCTTGAGGGGCGTAAGCACATCGTCACGGTCATGGGAAACCCGGTCGAGGGTAAGACGGCCGCCGCCATCGGGCAGGACTTCCACCTCGACCACGATTCCTTCCAACATCAAGGCGCCGCTGTTGCGCTCGATGACCGGTCCGGCAAGGCGAAAGCTGCGCCACTGGGTGGCGGCGAATCCCACGGCCACCGCCAGCAGACATGAAGCCACCAGCAACGGCGCAATTTTCTCCCCCCGCGCCAGCCACAGCCCGGCCCCGGCCGCCAGGACAAAACCCGCCGCCCAAAAAACCGAGGGTTCGGCGGGAAGCGCGAAATAAAGGGCGATGCCCACGCCCAGGAAAACGGGCAGCCAAAGGGGCCAGCGTCCGCGCTCGGCCAGCACGGACTCAGCCATTACGCGCAAGATTCCCGCCGCCGCGTCCGATCCGGAGCGCGCGGTCGGGGAAACCCCTATCCAATCGGGCGGGTTTTTTGCCATCCACCCCCAACACCGGGCTGTCAGGGGCATAAAGATATGCTACACAAGGCAGCCTTGTCCCACTCGGCATAAAGGACGCCGAAAGCACCGTCATGACCGTCGTCACTCGCTTCGCCCCCTCACCCACCGGTTTCCTCCATATTGGCGGAGGGCGCACCGCCCTGTTCAACTGGCTGTTCGCCCGCCATCATGGCGGCAAGTTCCTGCTGCGCATCGAAGATACCGACCGCGCGCGCTCGACCGATGCGGCGGTGGAAGCCATCTTCGACGGCATCCGGTGGCTGGGCCTGGACTGGGATGGCGAGGCGGTGATGCAGTTCGCCCGCGCGGGCCGTCATGCCGAGGTGGCACATCAACTGCTGGCCGAGGGCAAGGCCTATCGCTGCTACTGCAGCCAGGATGAACTCACCGCCATCCGCGAGGATCAGCGCGCCAAGGGCCTGCCCATGCGCTATCCCGGCATCTGGCGCGATCGTCCCGCCTCCGATGCTCCGGTTGGCACTCCTTTCGTGGTGCGCCTCAAGGCGCCCGTCGAAGGTGAAACCATCATCGCCGATCTGGTTCAGGGCGATGTTCGGGTCGCCAACGACCAGTTGGACGACATGATTTTGCTGCGCGCCGACGGCACGCCGACCTATATGCTGTCGGTGGTGGTGGACGACCACGACATGGGCATCACCCATGTGATCCGGGGCGACGACCACCTGACCAACGCCTTCCGCCAGTACCAGCTTTACAAGGCTTGCGGCTGGGAGGTTCCCACCTTCGCCCATATCCCGCTGATCCACGGCCCCGACGGCGCCAAGCTGTCCAAGCGCCACGGCGCGCTGGGAGTCGATGCCTATCGCGATATGGGCTTCCTGCCCGAGGCCATGCGCAACTACCTGCTGCGCCTGGGCTGGAGCCATGGCGACGACGAGATCATTTCCACCGAGCAGGCCACGGAATGGTTCAACCTGGACTCGGTTGGCCGCTCGCCGTCGCGCTTCGACTTCGTCAAGCTGACCAATCTCAACGGCCATTACATGCGCACCGCCGATGATGGCCGACTGACCGAGGTTCTGGTCCCGTTGCTGGAGGCCAAGACGGGCAAGCCCCTGTCCGGCGAAGGCGTGCTTCGCCTGCGCACCGGCATGACCGGTCTCAAGGAACGGGCCAAGACCATGCTGGAACTGGCCGATTCGGCGCTGTTCTATGTGGCCCAGCGCCCGCTGGCCCTGGACGAGAAGGCGGCCAAGACCATGGCCGATGAAACTGCCATCGCCGACCTCGAAGCCTATCGGGCCGAGGTCGCGGGTCTGGAAGCCTGGACACGGGATGCGCTCGAGGACGCCGCGCGCCGTCTGGCCGAGGCGCGCGGGCAAAAGCTCGGCAAGATCGCCCAGCCCCTGCGGGCGGCCCTTGCCGGTTCATCGGTCTCTCCTCCCATCTTCGAGGTGATGGAGGTTCTGGGCCGAGAGGAATCACTGGGCCGTATCGCGGACGCCCTGGGCGGCGCCCGGCCCACCACATCATCGGCGGCCTGACGCCGTCGCTCACGTTTAAACAGTGAAGTAGACCACGGGGTATGAAGACATGACGAACGAGAACAAGACTCCCAAGGAATCCGTCACGCTGATCAACAACAGCACGGGCAAGACCACCGAATTCCCGCTGCTGGCCGGCTCCATCGGCCCCAAGGTGGCGGATATCCGCTCCTTGTATGCCAGCCAGGATATCTTCACCTACGACCCCGGCTACATGTCCACCGGCTCGTGCAAATCGGCCATCACCTATATCGACGGTGACGCTGGCGTGCTGCTGCACCGCGGCTTCGCCATCGCCGATCTGGCCGAGAACTGCTCGTTCCTGGAAGTGGCCTATCTGATCCTCAAGGGCGAATTGCCCAACGCCGAGCAGAAGACCAAGTTCGAATTCGACATCGCCCACCATTCCATGGTGCACGAGCAGATCAACTTCTTCTTCCGCGGCTTCCGCCGTGACTCGCACCCCATGGCCGTGCTGTGCGGCGTGGTCGGCGCCATGGCCGCCTTCTACCACGACTCCATCGACATCAACGATCCGCACCACCGCATGGTGGCCAGCTATCGTCTGGTGGCCAAGATGCCGACCATCGTCGCCTGGGCCTACAGGTATGCTCAGGGCCAGCCCTTCATGTTCCCGCAGAACAAGCTCTCCTACTCGGAGAACTTCCTGCACATGATGTACGCGACGCCTTGCGAGGAATACAAGGTCAGCCCGGTCCTGGCCCGCGCCATGGACCGCATCCTGATCCTGCACGCCGATCACGAGCAGAACGCGTCGACCTCCACCGTCCGTCTGGCCGGTTCGTCGGGCGCCAATCCCTTCGCCTGTATCGCTGCGGGCATCGCCTCGCTGTGGGGTCCGGCCCATGGCGGCGCCAACGAGGCCGTGCTGCAGATGCTGCACGAGATCGGTTCGGTGGAGCGCATCCCCGAATTCATCAAGAAGGCCAAGGACAAGGATGATCCCTTCCGTCTGATGGGCTTCGGCCACCGGGTCTACAAGAACTACGACCCGCGCGCCAAGATCATGCAGAAGACCTGCCACGAAGTGCTGAGCGAGTTGGGCGTCCATGACGAGCCCCTGCTGAAGCTGGCCATGGAGCTGGAGCGCATCGCCCTGGAAGACCCCTATTTCGTGGAGCGCAAGCTGTTCCCGAACGTGGACTTCTATTCGGGCATCATCTTCCGCGCCATGGGCATCCCCACCCAGGTGTTCACCTGCCTGTTCGCCCTGGCCCGCACCGTGGGCTGGATCGCCCAGTGGAACGAGATGCTGACCGACCCGGACCAGAAGATCGGCCGTCCGCGTCAGCTCTATGTCGGCCCGGCGCAGCGGGATTTCGTCCCGCTGCACAAGCGTGGCTAGGACGGATTCAGGAAAATCGGAGGGGCGGCGCCGCAAGGCGCCGCCCCAACGTATTCCCAGACCGGCCAACGATAATTTTCACCCCGACACCCGTCGCCTCGCACTTCTTGCCGCGGCGGTCCTTGTCCTTTCCGCGCTGGCCTTGCTGGCCGTAAGCATGACGGGATGGCACTGACCGCAATTCCGGAGACACGGCCATGATGAACTTCCTCGACCGCAAGGTCGTCCCCACGGGGGGCTTCGTTTTCAAGGAGGGCAGTTCCGGCGATCAGGCCTTCATCATTCAGACCGGCACCATCGAACTGCTCAAGGGCGAGACCGTGATCGCCGAGCTCAGCAAGAACACCATCTTCGGTGAAATGGCCCTGATCGACGGTGCGCCGCGCATGGCCACGGCGCGGGCCAAGACCGATACCACTCTGATCGTCATTCCCCGCTCGGTGGTGGATTCCAAGCTGAAGGGCGTCGATCCCTTCGTGATCAAACTGCTGGAAATCCTGGTCCAGAACGTCCGGACCATGGCCGCCAAGTTAGGCTGACACGCATCCTCCCCCCGTCACCCCCGGACTTGATCCGGGGGCCACGGATGGCCGGGTCGCGCCCGGCCATGATGCGAGGTGGGTGCGCGGCAGCTTTAAACCGAACTACGCCCGCGCGGGTGCTGGCAGAAAACCGGCCTGGACCAGATCGCGCACCTTCTCGAAGGCCTTGACCTCGATCTGACGGATCCGCTCGCGCGAGACGCCATAGCGCCCGCCCAGTTCCTCGAGAGTCAGAGGATCGTCGCGCAGGCGCCGCTCCACGAACACCTCACGCTCGCGCTCGGTCAGACTGTCCAGGGCGCGGGCGATCAAGGTCCGGCCCTTGGACAGTTCCTCACGCTTGGCCAGCGAAGTTTCCTGATTATCGGCCTCGTCGGCCATCAGGTCCTGAATCTCGGCCCCGCCTTCGCCCACCGGCGTGTTGAGCGAGGAGTCGCGGCCCGCCATGCGGCGGTTCATGGCGACCACGTCGCGCTCGTCCACATCCAGTTCCCTGGCGATGGTGGTGACGTGTTCCGGCGCCAGATCGCCCGATTCCAACAGCCGCAGGCGCGACTTGATGCGCCGCAGGTTGAAGAACAGCTTCTTCTGGGCCGCCAGGGTGCCGATCTTGACCATGGACCACGAATTCAGCACGAATTCGTTGAGCGAGGCCTTGATCCACCACATGGCATAGGTGGCCAGACGGAAACCGCGGTCGGGCTCGAACTTCTTGACCGCGCGCATCAGGCCGATATTGCCCTCGCTGATCAGATCCGCCACCGGCAAGCCGTAATGGCGGTATCCCAGCGCGATCTTGGCCACCAGACGCAGATGGCTGGTCACCAGCTTGTGGGCGGCCTCGGTGTCTTCGTAGTCCACCCAGCGCTTGGCCAGCATGAATTCCTCCTCGGGGGCGAGGACGGGGAATTCCTTGATATCTCTCAGATATTTGGCAAGGCCGTCATCACCTGCGACGACCGGAAGATTGGCTACAGACATGATCGAATCCCTCCAGTTGATGCCTTCCCGGCGCCCAACACGCCAGGAAACCGCTCGAAAACCGGAAAAGACCGCTAGTCGAAGCCCATGATTACATTACGCATCGTCATATCCTCCCGTTGAGCAACATGACCCGGAGCCCGTCACAAGCGACAGCACCCCGTCCGGCGGCAAGACCGGCCCCATCATGGGCACCGGCCGATTCCACCATCTCTATTATGGCGACAAGGCACCGCCGAAATCAAGAGGTGGCGAAACGGCTCCGCCGTCTGCTCGTAAGGACAGCTAATCAGGCGATCGTGGCCGCATTGTGGCAAGCCGTCACCCTGCGCATGGCCGCCATTCCAAAGATGCGACTCCGGCGCACGAAATCTGAGTCATGATGAGTTCGTACCACGGTAGAGGGGCCTCCTCCCCCACCGGACGAACGTAGAGCATGACTCCCGCCTCTCCCCTTTGGGGGTGGGAGTGCACGGACCCCGCCCCGCCCTCCCTGCCGGGGCGGGGTTGTGTGTTTTTCAGGGTTGTGTCTTTTCAGGACGGGGCGCGACGCTCGCGCGCCCCCACCAGGGCCACCAGTCCGACGCCGCCCGCGATCAGCAGTAATCCCGCGATATTGGTCAGCGTCAGACCCTCGCCCAGCAGCAGGGATGAAAATACCAAGCCCGCCGCCGGAATGCAGAGAAAGCTGAGCGAGACCGTCAGGGCAGGCAGCAGCCGGTTGACCGTCACCGCCGCCCAGAAGGCGAAGGCCGTCGCCAGGGTTCCGTTATAGGCCAGCGTCCAGGCCAGTTCGAAACTGCCATCGGGCCGAGGCGCGCCTTCGAAAATCGCCGCGGCGGCCGTTACCGGCACCAGACCGACCAGCATCTGCCAAGGCGCCAGATCCAACGGTGATGAACACCAGCGGTGGCCACGCACATGCAGGATTGCCGCCGCCCAGACCAACGCCGCCGCCAGCAGCATCAGATTGGCGATCACCAATTCGCCATTGCTCCAGTCGAAGCTCAGCGGATTGAACAGCACCAATATGCCGCCCAGCCCCAACAGCACTCCGGCCAGCCTGCCACGGGTCAGCTTTTCCCCCAGGAACAGCGCCGCGCCGGGAGCCACCCACAGCGGCGTGGTATAGGCCAGAATGGCCGAGCGCCCGGCGGGGACCACCAGCAGGGCCAGATTGCTCAGCACCAGATAGGCAGCCATGTTGAGCAGTCCCAGCGAGGCCAGGACCGGCCAATCCCCGCGAGGGGGCAGCCGCAACCGCCCGAGCGGCACCAGGATGACGAACATGCTGAGCGCGCCCAAGCCAAGCCGGAAGGCACAGAACCAAAGGGGCTGGATATGGGCCAGACCGATCTTCATGATCGGCCAGTTGCAGCCCCAGACCAGGACCAGCAAGGCCAGCAGGATCACCGCACGCATATCCGGTCCTACCAATATCGGGGCGCAGACTTTGCCATGCCAGGCGTGCCATGATCCACTCTTTCCCGCATCAATCAGGAGAAACCCATTGGACTTCGATGGAGAGCACCGTATCGGCGCGACGCGCGCCCAGGTCTGGCAAGCCCTCAACGACCCGATCATTCTCGCTGCCTGCATCCCCGGCTGCGAGACGCTTGAGGCCACAGGCCCCGGAACCTATACCGCGACCGTGGCGCTTAGGGTCGGAGCCTTGGCCGCCCGGTTTACCGGATTGCTTTCCCTCACCGATGTGGAGGAGGCGCGGGCCTATACCCTGACGGGTCAGGGCCAGGGCGGCGTGGCTGGGTTCGTCTCGGGATCGGCGCGGGTCGTCCTCGAAGACGATGGCGATGCCACGATTTTGCGCTGGACCGCCACGGGCGAAATCGGCGGCCGCCTCGCCTCGGTGGGAGGACGCCTTCTGCATGGTTTCGCCGCAAAAACCGCCAATCAATTTTTTTCGCGCATGAACGACAAACTCGGGTCGCAACCCGATTGCGGTTCAATGTAAGGATAGCTACTTAATTACATTATGTCACAATATGTCATGTGTGACGGGGAGGGGGATAATGGATACATACGCCGCTGGCTCGGCTCCGGCATTCAACCGGGAAGTTTCCCGCTCGGCGCCCGCGGAAAAAATCAGGCGGCGCCTGCCTCGCAGGGAGCGGGAAAAGCTGATCGTCACCGAGGCCATCCGCTTTTTCGCGGAAGTGGGTTTCGAGGGCCAGACCCGTGCCCTGGCGGACCGCCTGGGCGTTACCCAGCCCCTGCTCTACCGCTACTTTCCCGACAAGGAAGCCTTGATCGAGCGGGTCTATAAGGAAGTCTTTCTGAATTCCTGGGAGCCCGCCTGGCTGGCGACCCTCCATGACCGCTCGCGTCCCCTGCTCGACCGGGTGACGGAATTTTACCTCGCCTATACAAGGGCGAATTTCAGCTATGAACGGGTGCGCCTGTTCATGTTCGCGGGCCTCAAGGACGGCTCCATCGCCAGCCGTTACATGCAATATGTGCGCGACCAGCTTTTCGAGCCGCTCTGTCTGGAAATGCGTGCCGAGCTGGGCCTGGACATCGTCGCCCCCGTCAGCCTGGAAGAGATCGAAATGGTCGCCGGACTGCATGGCGCCATCAGCTATGTGGGCGTGCGCCGCTGGGTTTACCACGCTCAGACGCCAGCAGATCTCGAGCCGGTCTTCATCGAGTTGGTCCGCACCTATCTGGCGGGTTTCGCCGACAGCTACCGGCGCCTTGCCCAGGCAAGACACTAGCGAAACTCCTTGCCAGCCGTCCCAAGGGAGGCTACCAGTCGGTGGCGACCCAAAGGGGGATTTCGAGCATGCGCAAGGCCGTTCTCGCCGTTACCGTGACCCTGGCCCTGGGGGCCTGTTCCAGTACGCCCAAGCCGCTGGTTCCCGACACCCCCGAAGGCCCAGCCAGCTATGTCTGCTATAGTACTTGGGTTTCAGAGCCCGAAGAGATTCGCGCCATCGCCCAGCACCAGTGCCGTGCCGCTGGGATGGAGGTGCGCAGCCTGATCGGCCAAAGTTGGGCGCCCTTCAAATGCGGCATTCTCACCCCCGAGGTGGCGGCCTTCCGCTGCGGCCGTTACGGTTTCGGATACTAAAAAATAAAAAAGCCCTCGGCCGCGCGGCCGAGGGCTTTTCCTTGTCTCAAGCGCTATTGCACCTGCTGCACCGCAGAGAGCAGCCAGCGCCCGCCATTGGTGCTGCGCATGAAGGTCCAGGCCTCGGTGTGGGTCACGGTGGCGCGCGGATTGCCCTCGGCCACCGCGCCCGTGTCCAGGCGCACCATATAATCGTTGCACGAGAAGGTGAGAATGGCGGTCAGATAGTCGAACCCGCCCTCGCTCCACGACTCGCTGACATCGCCCTTCAGCAAGGTGACGTTCTCCACCTTGTTGGCGATGCCCTCACTGGCGTTGCGGCTCATATCCTCGGACAGGAAAGAGACCACTTCGGGCGTGGCGAAGCGCTTGAGGCTCAGAAGATTGCCGTCGCTCCACGCCTGTTGCACCCCCAACAGGATTTCCGTGAAGGCCTCCTGATCATTGCCCGACGGGTCGAATTCCTTCTCGATTCGGGCCAGGGGCGGAGCGCCGGAGATCATGGGCTCCACATGTTCGCCATGGGTGTCGCGCATATAGGGGTTGCCCGCCGGAACCGCAGGCTGGGTCCGCGAGCGGAACAGACGGAAAGCCAGCCAGACCAGCCCGCCGATGATCGCCAGTTGGAGCAGAAGCCCCAGGAAGCTGGCACCGGGCGCCACATCGGAAGCCGCGGCCAGGGCCGGGGAATGGCCAAACAGCATGGAGCCGATCCCGGCGCCCACCAGACCACCGGCCAGACCGGCCATGAAGGGATTGCGCTGGAAGAAGCCGGGCTGGGCCCCCATGGGAGCGCCCATGGGCGAGGCCGGACGCAGGCCGGAATTCATGGCTCCGGCCGGAGCCAGCGGGGCCGCGTCCACCGCGCCGGGGCGCGGCGCGGCCTGGGGCACGGGCGGCGGACCGGCAGGTTTGGTCTGGACGGGGGGCGGAGCCAGGGTGCGCTCCATTGGCGCGTCATAGGTCCGCGACCCGCGCGAGCCGAAGCTGCCGCCACTGGACTTGGACGTGCTGCCCGCCTTGGCCAAAGCGTCACCCGCACCGGCCAGGGCCAGCACCAGGACCAGCACGGCCGAAATCACCACATGCCTCATCTCGTTCCTCCCAAGGAATCTCCCCCATGTTATAGGGCGGCCTGGGCGGAAAGCAAACCGGCTACAAAAATTTAACCTTGGGAAACATCGCCCTGGACGCGGGCGGCCAGGGATGCGGCCATGAACATGTCAAGATCGCCGTCGAGAACGCCCTGGGTATCCGAAGTCTCCACATTGGTGCGCAGATCCTTGACCATCTGGTAGGGCTGCAACACATAGGAGCGGATCTGGTGGCCCCAGCCGATATCGGTCTTCTGGTCTTCCAAAGCCTGGGCGGCGGCTTCGCGTTTTTGCAGCTCGGCCTCGTAAAGGCGTGCGCGCAGCATGTCCCAGGCCCGCGCCCGATTCTGGTGCTGCGAACGCTCCATCTGGCAGGCCACGGCGATGCCGGTGGGGATATGGGTGATGCGGACCGCCGAATCGGTCTTGTTGATGTGCTGGCCGCCCGCGCCCGAGGCACGGTAGGTGTCGATGCGGCACTCGCTCTCATTGATCTGGATATCGATGGAATCGTCGATCACCGGGTAAACCCAGGCCGAGGAAAAGCTGGTATGGCGGCGCGCCGCGCTGTCATAGGGCGAAATGCGCACCAGCCGGTGGACGCCGCTTTCGGTCTTCAGCCAGCCATAGGCGTTATGGCCGAGGATGCGGATGGTGGCCGACTTGATGCCCGCCTGCTCGCCCGAGCTTTCTTCCAGCCATTCCACCTTATAGCCGTGCTTCTCGGCCCAGCGGGTATACATGCGCAGCAGCATTTCGGCCCAGTCCTGGGACTCGGTGCCGCCAGCGCCAGCATTGATTTCCATGTAGCAGTCGTTGTGGTCGGCCTCGCCCGAGAGCAGGGTTTCCAGCTCCATCTTGGCGGCGCGCTCCTTGACGGCGCGGATCTGCTCCTCGGCGTCGTCGATGACCGTCTGGTCGCCTTCCATCTCGCCCAGTTCGATCAGCTCGATCAGATCGGCCAGTTCGCGCTCCAAGGCGCGGCAGCCCTGGATGGCGCTGTCCAGGTCATTGCGCTCGCGCATGATCTTCTGCGCGGCCCCGGCATCATTCCACAGATCGGGATTCTCGGCCGAGGCGTTCAGCTCGTCGAGCCGCATCAAGGCCTCGTCCCAATTGAGATGACGCTTCAACAGAGCGGCCGACCGCCGGATATCCTGGGCGAGTGCCTCGATCTCGGCCCGCATGGCTGTTCCCCTAAGGCTGAATGGAGGCGCCCTTTGTAAGGAACTCCGCCCAGACTGGCAACCTGAGAGATTCTGATTATGGCGGCGGCGGCTGAGGAGGCGGGCCGCCCTTGGGCGGATGGGGCGGACGCCAGCGGGCGATGGCCTGGCGGCTTTCCGGCGACATGGCCGATGCCGCCTCGACGATGACGTCGGCGATGACATCGTCCACGGCGCGATGGGCCTGGCGCCCCTCGGCCAGCACGGCCCGCAGGGCCTCGGCATCCAAATTGGGAGCGGCCAGCAGCGCAGTAACACGTTCGGGCATGCCACCCCATACACGCCATTGTGCGTCCACCTCCTGGGTACGCCCCTGGATCACGCCGCGCAGAATGGCGGCATCGGCGGGCGGCAGATCGGCGGCCAAACGTTCGGCCAGATGCAGCGGGCTGGGCGGCGGGCCTTTGGGGCCACCGGGCGGCCCCGGAGGAAAGCCCGGTTCGCGCATGAACAGCACCGTCCCCAAGAAGACATTGAGAGCCAGGGACACCGGCAAGGCCCAACGGGATAAAATCTCGCGCCCCATCAATATCCCAGCCCCGCGTAAGAGGTTGCCGTCAAAACATGGTCCAGGACGACCACGTCGGAAGAGGGACGCAGCCCCTGCCCGACCACGATGCCGAGCAGGGCGGCGGCGGCCATGGGCAACGCGAAGCGCGACACCGGCACCAGCCCGGCCAGCCACCCCGTCAATCCCGAGAAGGATGCGGCGGCGGGACGCGGATCGTCCAGACGGGCCATCACCCGATCCATGACGTGGGCGGCGCGCTCGGGCGCCACTTCCACCGGCGGGACCAGCTTGGCGACAATTTCGTCAAGTTCATCGGCACTCATGTCACATCTCCAATACCCCGGATCCCCAGACGGGCAAGGGCGGTCTTCAGGCTGCGCTTGCCCCGCACCAGCAGGGCCTCCATGGCGCTCAGCGACAAATCCAGGACCCGCGCCGCCTCCGGGGCGGTCAGATCGCTGAAATAGTATAGCGACAACGCCTGGCGCTGTCTGGCGGGCATCTCGGCCATGGCGGTGGAAACCAGGCGTTCGCGCTGGCGCGCCACCACACGGTCAAGACCGCCCGGCGAAGGATCGGCCGGGTCTCCCGCCTCCTCCACCGCCACGAAGCGGACGCGGCGCAGACGGTCCAGGCTGGCGTTCAGCACCACCCGGTAAAGCCAGGTCGAAAACTTGGCCTCGCGGTCCGATTGCCACCCGGAAGCCAGAGTCCAAACCTTCAAGAACGCCTCCTGTACGACCTCGTCGGCATCGGCGGGATTGCGCAACACGCGGGTGGACAGGGCAAGCATGGCGCGGACGTGACGTTCCATCAGCCGCTGGAAGCTCCGGCGGTCGCCCTGGCCGATGGCCCGCAACAGATCGTCGTCGCTGGCCGCCTCCATCTGCGAAGGCTGCCGCCCACCCTGATCCAAACCGCCTCCCTGCCAAGCATCATCCTTGGATTGAACGGAGCGGAACAGGCGATCCATGCGGAAAATCATGCGCCCACCCGGCAATTTCTGCCGGGAGCCAGGGCAGAAATTGCCGGGACCATCGGACGCAATGACGGAAGAATGATACCCATTTCCCACCGAATCAACGGGTTATAACGACACAGAATCTTGGCCTCAGCCTTGCAGGGGCAAGGATAGCAAGGCTTTTACGACACCACATAGAAATAGCGTGGTGCGGAAGCTATTTTCAAGAAAAACATAAGAAATAATTTTCATTTTTCCGCACATGTAAAGCATAGACCGAACCGTGGAACGACTCGACCGGAAATAAAATCCGATCATCTTAAGACAGATGGAGAGTCATCATGCTACACGGACTAGGCGCATCCGCATCAGGATCCACGCAGAACATAAGTTCAATATTCAAGAAGCTCGACACGAACTCGGACAACTCGGTTAGTCGCACCGAGTTCATCGCCGGAAAGCCGGACGATGTCAGCGATGATCAGGCCGGGTCGCTGTTCGACAAGCTGAACTCGTCGGGCAGCGGATCGCTCAGCCAGAGCGATCTCACCTCCGCCTTCCAGCAGATGGCGTCGGCCATGCAATCGGTTCTGTTGCAAAACCAGGAAGCCCAGCAGGGCGGTCAGGAAGAGCATGGCGGTCAAGGCGGCCCACCCGATTCCGCCGAAATGTTCAAGACTCTGGATACGGATTCCAACGGCACCGTCACCCGCGAGGAATTCGTCGCTGGACGACCCAAGAATGCCAGTGAAGACGAAGCCGGAGCCTTCTTCGATAAGATCGCCTCGGCCGCCGGGGCCGATTCCGCCTCGGGCCTCAGTCAGGACCAGTTGGCCAGCGGCCTGAAATCCATGGGGCCGCCGGATGCCAGTTCATCGACAGAATCCTCCAGCGAAACCTCGTCCAGCGTCGATCAGTTGATCAATCAGATTCTGTCCCTTCTCCAGGGAACCTCCAGTTCCCAATCGACCCAGGGCGGTCCCGACAGCGCGAAGATGTTCAAGGACCTGGACAAGGACGGCGACGGCACGGTCAGCCGTTCGGAGTTTACGGCCGGACGCCCCGACGATGTCAGCGAGGATCAGGCCAGCGCCTTCTACGACAAGATCGCCTCGGCCTCCGGTGCGGATTCCGCCTCCGGCCTCAGCCAGGACCAGTTGGCCGAGGGCATGAAGAAGGCTGGGCCGCCCGATAGCGCTCAGCAGACGTCGTCCACCCAGTCCACGACGACGACACAATCCTCCAGCAACGACCAGTTGCTGCAGGAATTGCTCAAAGCCATCGGCTCCTACCAGAAGGCCAACCTGCTCAGCACCGCCAATACCAGCCTGGCGGCGTGATCAAGGCCTTCGACATCCCCATGCCGCCCCCCTTCGGCATGGGGATGATTTTTTTCGCAGGCAATGACGCGCCCCAAGCGTTCAACAGATCAGAACAACTGTCTCAGAAGGAGATCGGCCATGTCTGTTGCCTCCGTGGGAGGTCAATCCTCCATCCAGTCCCTGCTGCTGAACGATCTGAAGAAGAATGGTCTGACGTCCGATGTGGCGTCCCAGGTGGAATCGGAAATCAGTTCCGTCTTCCAGTCCCAGAAATCGTCCGGCTCCTCCACCAATCCCACCGATATGCGCAGCGCCATCGAGGCCAAGCTGAAGGAAGACGTGTCTTCCGGTTCACTGACCCAGGAGCAGGCCGATACGGTAATCAAGGCCCTCGATGAGTTCGAAAGCCAGATCAAGCAATCGGGCAGCGCTGGCGGCGACCAAGGCGGCCAGGGCGGCCCCGACGCCTCGAAACTATTCTCCAAGCTCGACAGCAATAACGACGGCAAGCTGACCGAGGACGAATTCGTCTCGGGCCGACCCGACAATGTCAGCGAGGATCAGGCCAAGCAGCTGTATCAGAAGATCGCGGAAAAGAGCGGTGGCGACGCGAGCAGCGGCCTGACCCAGGACCAATTTTCCTCGGGCTTCTCGGCGGCGGCCCCGTCCGGCGGACCGCCTGCCGGTGGCGGCGCCCCGCCTGCTGGCGGCGGCGGCGGCGGCGGCGGATCGGCCGACAGCAGTTCCAGCGGCTCGTCCGACACCGTTGTCTCGGTGACCACCACCACCTCGGCGGACGGCACCAAGACCACCACCACCAAGTATGGCGACGGCTCCACCTCCACCTCGACCACCTACGGCCAGGCAAAGACGTCCAGCGCCGAATCCTTGCAATCGATCCTCAAGGCTCTGACCAAGGACAACGCCGATTCCAGCGAGACGGCGTCCTATCTGAACAAGCTGCTCTCGGGCAATCTGATCGACACGGTGGCCTGATCGTCAGGCCGGGGGCATCACGCCCCGGAAGCGCTGCATGAGGGCGGTCTTGCGGCCGCCCAACAGCCCTTCGAGCCTCTGCCGGAGTTGGGGAAGCGAGCGCAGATCGTCGAGACGGCGGCGCAGGAAGCCCCAGCTATCGGCCGAGCCCTCCGACTCGTCATCCAGCCAGTACAGCAATGTGGCGGAATAAACCGCCGCCAGGGAGGCGCGTTTGGTGTACCACGAGAAATCGTGGGACCGGTCGCCCACCGCCAGCCAGATGGCATCGGCGGTGCCCCAGGTCAAACGCGCCGCCAGGGCGAGATTTTGCGGCAGGGCCAGCAGCGAGGTCGCGCGGCGGATGGCTTCGCGATGATCGGCCCAGCGGTCGAGCCGCAGCTTCACCGCCAGAAAGACCTTCTCCCCCACTCCGCGCCCATCCAGGCCCTTTTCCACCAGATCAGCCTCCATGACGCCATTGGCCTGATCCACCAGATGGGCCACGGCATCGATGGCGCCCCGAGGAAACAGCCTTTCCGTCACGGCCGGATCCAGGTCCAACTCGGCCGCCGCAGCCGCCAGGGTCCGGCGCGACCAGCCGTCAAAGGCGGCATGGGGCAGCATGGCGGTGACCACAGCATCCTTGATCGGACGCGATTCCATTCCAGTTCCTCCTCAAGGCGGCGGACAAAATTCACTTATGCGTTATAGAACGCGGCCAAACCCCTTCACAAGGGGGTGGCACTGTGCTATCAACCCACCTCCCCGGACGGCAGCGATGTCGTGCGTCGGGAGGGTTTTCAAGCGTAGAGGAGCGGTGGCGCAACGTGCAAGTTCTCGTTCGTGACAACAATGTCGATCAGGCCCTGAAGGCGCTCAAGAAGAAGATGCAGCGCGAGGGGGTCTTCCGTGAGATGAAGCTTCGTAGGAACTACGAGAAGCCGTCTGAACGCCGTGCCCGCGAAAAGGCCGAGGCCGTGCGCCGCGCCCGCAAGCTGGAGCGCAAGCGCCTGGAGCGCGAAGGCTTCTAAGGCTTATTCGGCTACTCCGTACTTCTGGGGCGGCCGGACTGAAAATTTTAGCGACGCCATCGCTGGCGCCATGACCCTGTGTCATGGCGCTTTTCGGTCTTTGATATAGCCATAATAGCAACTTGCCCATGGGGACGCGGGCCATTACCTTGAACGGCGAAACGGGGGCAGTGAATTGGGGGGGAATTTGCCATGGAGTTGCTGCGTAATCTTACGATTGGGCGACGAATCCTTTTGGCCTTCCTCCTGCCGGTTTTCGGTCTGGTCGCTTTTTCAGGCTATGTCATCGTCCTGCGGGCGATGGTGGTTTCCGACACCAGCGGCCTGATCCGCATGGCCACCCTGGCCAACAGCGCCAGCTCCCTCGTCCATGAACTGCAAAAGGAACGCGGGACCACGTCTCTCTATGTAGCCAGCGGCGGCACCCAATTCGCCGACCGGGTCACGGCCCAGCGCAAGCTGTCCGACGCGGCCGCCAAACGCTTCGAGGAAGAGGAAGCCGAGGCCGCCGCCTTCGGAGGCGAATTCGCCGCCAGCGTCGCCCATGCCCGCGAAGCCCTGGCGGGCCGGGCCCGTCTGCGCGCCGGAATCGATTCCAAGGCCATCGGCCGCGACGACCTGTTCCATGCCTATACCGACCTGATCAAGGCTCAGCTGGACATGTTGGGCCGCATGGCGCGCCTCACCCCCGACAAGAAGGCCACCGAGGCGGTCAGCGCCTATCTCGCCTTCATGGAGGCCAAGGAACGCGCCGGTCAGGAACGCGCCACCGGCGCCATCGGCTTCGCCAGCAGCTTCGAACCCGAAATCTACCGCAGGCTGGTATCGCTGATCGCCGATCAGGAAATGCTGTTCGCCCATTTCATCCGTACCGCTCCGCCCGAGCTGGTGACGTTCTTCCACGACACCATGAACGCCCCCATCGTCGCCGAGGTCAATGCCATGCGCGAATCCGCACATGCCAAGGCTCTGTCCGGCGGCGAGGGCATCCCCGCCCCCAAATGGTTCGACGCCACCACCAAGCGCATCGATCTTCTCAAAGTGGTCGAAGACCGCATCTCCGCCGATCTTCTGGATTCGGTGACCAAGACCAGCACCAATGCCCGGCTGTTCCTGTGGGCACAGATCATCGCGGTGATCGTCGGCCTAGGCATCACCTTCGCCGCCGCCGTTATTCTGACCAAGGGCATCACCGGCCCCATCCGCGACATCACCGACGTCATGAGCCGCCTGGCCAAGGGCGACACCGACATCGCCATCGAGGGACTGAATCTTCAGACCGAACAGGGCGAGATGGCCCGCGCCGTCGAGGTGTTCCGCAACAACCACATCCTGGCCCAGTCCCTGACCACCGAGCAGAAGCACGAGCAAGAGGCCAAGGAACTCCGCCGCCACGCCATCGAGCAACTGACGCTGACGTTCCGCCAGGAGGTTTCCGGGGCCCTGAACGCCGTGGGCGAAGCCACGCGGCTTTTGGACCATTCCGCCCATACCCTGGGCGATACCGCCGAAAGCATGGAGGGCCATACCGCCGCGGTCGCCACCGCCGCCGAGGAGGCCAGCCTCAACGTCCAGACCGTGGCGGGTGCGGCCGAGGAACTGGCCGCCTCCATCAACGAGATCAGCCGCCAGGTCGCCACCTCGGCCCAGGTTTCCCAGGACGCCGTGGCCGAGGCCGAGCGCGCCGACACCCTGGTTCACGGCCTGGCCGACGCGGCCCGCAATATCGGTGAAGTGGTCACCATGATCGGCGATATCGCTGGCCAGACCAATCTCCTGGCGCTCAACGCCACCATCGAGGCCGCCCGCGCGGGCGAGGCGGGAAAAGGCTTTGCCGTGGTGGCCAATGAGGTGAAGCACCTCGCCACCCAGACCGCCAAGGCCACCAGTCAGATCACCGAACAGGTCGCCGCCGTGCAAGGCGCCACCGATCAGGCGGTCGCGGCCATCCAGGGCATCGGCGGCATCATCGAGCGCATCAATCAGGTCTCGGCCGCCATCGCGGCCGCCGTGGAGGAGCAGGAAGCCACCACCCGCGACATCGCCCGCAACGTGGCCGAGGCGGCCACCGGCACTCGCGAAGTCTCGCGCCATGTGACCGACGTTACCGCCGAAGCGGGCGAGACCGGCAAGACCGCCATCGACGTCCTGGGCGCCGTCGAAGCGCTGTGCCGCCAGTCGGACAGCCTCAACGGTTCGGTCCAGCGCTTCCTGGCCGCCGTGGAGCGGGCGTAACGGCTCGGCTACTTGTGGGCTCTGCCCACGCCCGCAAAGGGCCTTGGGCCCTTTGATCCCTTTGGCTTATTGGGAGCGGCGCAGCAGTACCTATCCAACATGTGATGAGTTTTTCTCAACGCATGTTGGCATTCGCGGGGTCCAGGGACTAAGTCCCTGGCGGGTGCAGGGCGGCGCCCTGCAAGACAGACGGCGGCCCCCTTTCGGGAGCCGCCGCCGTCATAGCAGGCCGGAAAGTGCTTACGCCTTGAGAGCGGTCAGCACCTCGTCCAGCATCTTCTTCGCATCGCCGAACAGCATCCGGTTGTTCTCCTTGTAGAACAGCGGATTGTCCACACCGGCATAGCCGGACGCCATGGAACGCTTCATGACGATGGAGGTCTTGGCCTTCCACACTTCCAGAACCGGCATACCGGCGATGGGAGAGTTGGGATCGTCCTGCGCCGCCGGATTGACGATGTCGTTGGCGCCGATGACCATGGCGACGTCCGTCTCGGGGAAGTCGTCGTTGATCTCGTCCATCTCCATGACGATGTCATAGGGCACCTTGGCCTCGGCCAGCAGCACGTTCATATGGCCGGGCATGCGGCCCGCCACCGGATGGATGCCGAAGCGGATATTGACGCCCTTCTCGCGCAGATGCTTGGTGATCTCGTAGACCGTGTGCTGGGCCTGGGCCACCGCCATGCCATAGCCGGGAACGATGATCACGCTCTTGGCGTCCTTCAGCAGCTCGGCGGTCTCGGTCGCGCTGACCGGGATCACCTCGCCCGCGGGCTGGCCGTCAGCCGCCGCCGCCACCGTGCCGCCGCCGGTGCCGAAGCCGCCAGCGATGACGCTGATAAAGTTGCGGTTCATGGCCCGGCACATGATGTAGGACAGGATGGCGCCGCTTGATCCCACCAGGGCGCCGGTGACGATCAAGAGATCGTTGTTCAGCATGAAGCCCGTGGCCGCCGCCGCCCAGCCCGAATAGCTGTTCAGCATGGAAACCACCACGGGCATGTCGGCACCGCCGATGGCCATCACCATGTGCACGCCGAAGGCCAGCGCGATCAGGGTCATGATGATCAGGGCGAAGAAGCCGCCGCCGACGCTTTCGGCGTTCAGGAAGCCCTTGCCCACCCAGATCACCACCAGCAGACCGGCCAGATTGAGCAGATGGCGGCCGGGCAGCAGCAGCGGCTTGCCGCCGATCTTGGCCGACAGCTTGCCAAAGGCGATGAGCGAACCCGAGAAGGTCACGGCGCCGATCAGAATGCCGATATAGATCTCCACGTCGTGGATGGTCTTCTCGGCGCCCACGAAGGAATGCGCGGTGTCGATATAGCTGGCGAAGCCCACCAGACAGGCGGCGAGGCCCACCAGGGAGTGCATCAGGGCGACCAGTTCGGGCATCTGGGTCATCTGCACGGTGCGGGCGGCATAAAGGCCGACCGAACCGCCGATGGCCATGGCGATGATGATCCACGGCACCCCGGCCCAGGTGACCTGGGGACCGAACACGGTGGCGATGACGGCCAGCGCCATGCCGATCATGCCCAGCACATTGCCGCGACGCGACGTCTCGGGGTTCGAGAGGCCGCCCAGGCTGAGGATGAACAGGATGGTGGCACCGATATAGGAAACGGTGGCGAGACTTGCGGACATGGTGCCCCCCTTACTTACGGAACATCGCCAACATGCGCTTGGTGACGGCAAAGCCACCGAACATGTTGATCGAGGTGAGAATGATGCTGATCACCGCCAGCAAGCCGATCCAGAAACCGGGCCTGGAAATCCCTTCGCCCAAGGGCGGAGAGATCTGGACCAGGGCGCCGATGACGATGATCGACGAGATGGCGTTGGTGACGCTCATCAGCGGGGTATGCAGCGCGGGGGTAACGTTCCACACCACCATGTAGCCCACGAAACAGGCCAGCACGAAAACGGTGAAGTGACCCAGGAAGGCCTCGGGGGCGTTGGCGCCCACGAACCAGAAGGCCAGGGCTCCGATGCCGAAGGTGATGGCCAGGGACTTCGGGGACATGGGCTCGCCCGCCCCGTGGCCATGGCCGGACTTCTTGGCCGCCACGGGCGCGGCGGCGGCTGCCTTGGGCGCGGGCGGCGCGGGCAGAACCAGGGGCGGCGGCGGCCAGGTGATCTCGCCGTCCTTGACGACGGTCAGACCGCGAATGGCATCGTCGCCCATATTGACGTCGATAATGCCGTCCTTGGTCTTGCACAGTTCCTCGGTGAGGCGCTGCAGATTGGTGGCGTAGAGGGTCGAGGCCTGCTTGGAAAGGCGCGAAGGCAGGTCGGTATAGCCGACGATGGTCACGCCATGGCGCACCACGACCTCGCCCGGCACGGTCAGTTCGCAATTGCCGCCCTGTTCGGCGGCCATGTCGACGATGACCGAACCGGCCCGCATGCTTTGGACCATCTCGGCGGTGATCAGCCGGGGAGCGGGCTTGCCGGGGATCAGCGCGGTGGTGATGATGATGTCCACCTCACGCGCCTGTTGCGCGTACATCTCGCGCTGGGCGGCCTGGAAGCCTTCGCTCATGACCTTGGCATAGCCGCCGCCGCCCGAGCCCTCTTCCTCGTAATCCACGCGCACGAATTCGGCGCCCATGGACTTGACCTGATCGGCCACCTCGGCGCGGGTATCGTTGGCACGCACGATGGCGCCCAGGCTGACCGCGGTGCCGATGGCGGCAAGACCGGCGACGCCAGCTCCTGCGATGAAGACCTTGGCTGGCGGAACCTTGCCCGCGGCGGTGATCTGGCCGGTGAAGAAGCGGCCGAACTGATTGGCGGCCTCGACCACGGCACGGTAGCCCGCGATATTGGCCATGGAGGAGAGCGCGTCCATCTTCTGGGCGCGGCTAAGCTGGCGCGGCACGCAGTCCATGGCGAGAACGGTGATCTTACGGGCCGCCAGGGCCTGCATCAGATCGGGATTCTGGGCGGGCCAGATGAAGCCGATCAGGGTGGTACCTTCCTTGATCAGCGCCACTTCGTCCAGGGTGGGCGGGCGGACCTTGAAGACCAGGCCCGAAGCGGCCCAAAGATCGGCGGCGCTCTTGGCGATGGAGGCGCCAGCGGCCACATAGGATTCGTCATCGAAATTGGCGAGCGCGCCGGCACCGGTCTCGACCACCACGGAGAAGCCAAGCTTGATCAGCTTCTCGACGACATCGGGAACGCTCGCCACCCTCTTCTCGTTGGGGAACGTTTCCCTTGGAATACCAATGGTCAGAGACATGGCTTCTCCTGTTGTTCGTAGTTACTGCTTGTTGCCGCGCATGCGCTATAATTTTGGAAAAAACAATGCCCTCTGGGCGGCGGTTTGCCAAGCCCGATCATGTTTGAAAATCAGTCGTTTGGAGGAATCCCAACCGATTGCCGCCCCATGGAGCCCAAGCTCGCAATGCCGCACCGCAACATAACCCCGTCCCCTACACGACTTGACCGCCTGGGACGAGGGCGAAAATGGCCTTTATATCTTCCGAGTAGCAGAGCGGAGGGAGGGCGCACCACCCATTGGGGTAGTGCGATCTTCCTGGCAGGACTTCTGTTCGCTAGTCCGGCCTGGGCCGAGCCTTTGGGCTGGCGCTACGAGATCATGTGGGGCGGATTTCACGCGGGCGACATGGCCGTGACCACCGAGACGAAGGATAAGTCGGTGCAGACCGGCATGACCATCCGCACCGTGGGCCTGTTCGACAAGTTCTTGCACCTGCGATTCGCCGCCGAGGGTGGAGGCAGGGAAACGGGCGGGACCGAATTGGGGTCCGTGCGCTATCAGACACGGTTCAGCAACCGCTATCAGGAGAGGTTGCTTGTGCTGGCCTTCGCGGGTGGCGAGGCCACAACGGTGCGCGATGAGATTCTGGCGGTCTTCGCCCCTCCCCCCGAGGACGAGCCCGCCCCCACCGTTCCGCCCGAGGCCAGGCGCGGCGTTGGCGACCCGCTGACCAATCTGGCGATCCTGGGACGAAAGGCCCGTCAGGCGGTCAGTGCGGGCACGACGACGGCCTTTCATCTGGCCAGTTATGACGGGCGCCGCGCCTATGATTTCCGTGTGGAGGTCAAGGGCGCCCGCCGGATCAGCATCCATGACCGGGATTTCGACACCATCGAGCTTGCCATGGTCCTGAGGCCTGTGGCGGGGTTCAAGCCGCGCTTCCAGAAGGCGTGGGACGGCGCCGAATACATCGTTCATCTCGACCCCGAAAGCCTGCTTCCGCTGCGTATTCAGACCGACGGCTTTGCCGCCGCACTGGTCATCAATGCCCTAGAGCCCTGCCGGATCGCGGCGGAACAATGCGCCCCCCTGCTTGCCGCTGGCGAGCCCTGATCCACCTATTGTCGTAATCCTTGAGTCTCATCCCTCCCCCATATTAGGCTGGATGCAAATAGAGACGGACGCGCTGGCTCGAACCGGATGCGCCTTGGGGAGACAAAGATCATGGGAATGCTCGACGCCCTTTCAGGGCTGCGGATCACCACCCGTCTATGGTTGCTGGGCGGTCTGCCCCTGGCGGGGCTGGCCACGGTGTTCGTCGCCGATTCCATCCAGCTCAAGGACGAGATGGTGGCGGCGCGCGAAGTCAAGCTGCGCCATGTGGTGGAAACCGCATCCGGCGTGCTGGAACACTACGCCGAAGAGGCCCGCCAGGGCCGCATGAGCGAGAACGACGCCAAGACCGCCGCCACATCCGCCATCAAGAAGATGCGCTACGACAAGGTCGAGTATCTGTGGATGAACGATATGGGCAAGCCGGTGCCCAGGATCGTCATGCATCCGGTCTCACCCCAGTTGGACGGCAAGATCCTCGACGACCCCAAGTTCAACAAGGCCACGTCCCTGCGGGCTGGCAATTCCGGCCCCTTCGAGCCCGTGAACAACGTCAACCTGTTCGGCGCATTTGTCACCGTGGTGGACAAGGCCGGGCATGGCTATGTCACCTATGACTGGCCCAAGCCCAAGGAGGGCGGAGGGACGACCGCCGAGACCTATCAGAAGCTGTCCTATGTCAAGGGCTTCGCCCCCTGGGGCTGGCTGATCGGCTCGGGCATCTATATCGACGACGTGGATACCGCCTTCAGGGCCGAACTGGCGCGGCGCGGCGTGATGCTGGCCGCCATCCTTGCGGTGGTGGGAGGTCTGGGCCTCCTGATCACCGGCAGCGTCTCGTCCGGCTTTAGGGCCCTGCATCATGACGTGGACCTTCTGCGCTCCGGCCAAGGCGACGGAACCATGGAGCTCAGCCCCAACCGCCGGGATGAGTTCCGTCAGGTCGCCGAGGTCCTGGGGGAAATGGCTGAAACGCGCCAGCGCCTGGATGCCGCCGATTCCGAACGCCAAGCGGCGCGGCGAAAGGCCGATCACGACCGCTTCGTCATGCAGCGCGACATGCTGCGCTCGCTGGTTCAAGCCGCCATGCTGGGCAACGAAGCCATGATCACCCTGTCACGCATGAAGCGCGAGATTGACATGTCAACCGCCGAGGTCACCCGCATGGCCGCCGCCGTGGACGATATGCGCAATTCCATCAACGCCATCAACGCCGACTCCTCCCATGCCGCCCAGGATGCCGGACAGGCCGGGGAAGCGGCGGTGACCGGCCTCGACGCCAGCCAGGAGGCCCTCTCGGCCTTCGAACGCATCGTCACTGCGGTCAGCGCCGCCGGAAACAAGGTCCAGGGCTTGGCCGAGGCCTCGGCTCAGATCGGCGAGATCGTCACCGCCATCGAATTGGTGGCGGGCCAGACCAATCTGCTGGCGCTCAACGCCACCATCGAGGCCGCCCGCGCGGGCGAGGCGGGAAAAGGCTTCGCCGTGGTGGCGGGCGAGGTCAAGAATCTCGCCAACCAGACCGCCAAAGCCACCGTGGACATCCGCAACCGCATCGAGGGACTGCAAGGCGAGATGAGTTCCATCGTCGGCGCCATCGACGAGAGTACCGGAGCGGTCACCGAGGGCCGCGCCCTGGTGGGCGCCCTGGGCGAACGCCTGCATGGCATCGCCGATCAGGTGGGCTCGGTCCAGACCAGCATGAGCACCATTTCCCGCGAACTGGACGGCCAATCGGACACCGCCCATCGTTTGTCAGACGGCACTACCCAGGTGGTCAGCCTGACCGACGCCAACAACAAGCTGCTGGGCGAGGTACTCGAAGCCATGGGGCGCATGAGCCAGCATCTGGATTCCCAGGTGGGCAATTACGCCAATATCGGCTCGGGCGCCCTTTTGGTGGAGATCGCCAAGAACGATCACATCGCCTTCAAGCGCCGGGTCCTGGACGGCGTGCTGGGCCGCACCGATCTCAAGGCCGACGGCGTTCCCGATCACCACAACTGCCGCCTGGGCAAGTGGTACGACGCCATCAAAGACAACGCCATCTCGGCCAAGCCCGCCTATTCCAACCTGATCACTCCCCATGAACAGGTGCATACGGCGGCCAAGCGGGCTCTGACCTGCGCCGCCGAAGGCAATCTGGACGCCGCCTTCGCGGCCATCGACGACATGAACAAGGCCTCGGCCAGCGTCGTCGCCATGCTCGATACCCTGGCCGCTGAACTGTCCACCTTGGAGGAAGCGCGGATGGCGGGGTGATCCCCCGCCCTACCCCCCGATCACATTCCGAAGAAGGCCGATCTCGACGATCTCGGTCTCCATCACGTCGCCGGGTTTGAGGAATTCAGGCGGCTTGCGCGCCCCGCCCACGCCGGGGGGCGTACCGGTGGCGATGATGTCGCCGGGCTCCAGCGTCAAGCCCGCCGAGAGTTCGGCGATGATGCGCGGCACCTTGAAATACATCTGCTCGGTGCTGGCATCTTGCTTGACCACGCCGTTGACCCGGGTGATCAGGTGGACGCGAGTGTGGTCGAGGTCGGAGGCCGGGATGATCCATGGCCCCAGCGGCCCATGGCCGTCCAGGCTCTTGCCCTTGAACCACTGGCCGCCGTGCTTTTTCTGCTGCACGTCACGCGCCGTGGTGTCGTTGATGACGCAAAAGCCGAAGACATGCTTCATGGCATCGGCCTCGGAAATATTCTTGCCCTTCTTGCCGATGATCACCGCCAATTCGCATTCCCAATCGATGGAGGTCGATACCGCCGCGTCATAGGGAATGGGGTCGTAGGGGCCATTGACGGTGCCCACCGCCTTGGTGAAGAACACCGGATGCTCGGGCAGATCGGCGGATTTGAGGCGCATGGCCTCGCCTTCCTTGAAATGCTCGAGATAGTTCCAGCCCACCGCATAAATATTGCGGGTCGGCTCGGGGATGGGGGCCAGCAGCCGCACCTCGCTGACCAGGGGGCCGGATTCGGGGCCTTCCTGCATCAGTTGGCGGGCCTGGGCCAGAGCGAAATCACCCGCCTTGATCAGCGAGATCATATTGGCGGGATCGAAGGCCAAGGCCATGCCGCGCGTCTTGGCCGCCGCCCCCAGATCGACCACCCGGCCTGACGGCTTGACCGCGCCGATGCGCGGCGCGACCCCACCGGCCGAATAGGTGACCAGACGCAACGACCCGGCGGCGGAATTGGGAATGGGGCCAGCGGCCCCGGCGGCACCGGGAACCAGGGCTCCGGCCGCGATCGCGGCCCCCAAGGTCAGGAACTGGCGACGGGTCTCATCCATGACGGCTCTCCCATATGGCACTGGTCAGACCACTGCCATATGGGGAGCCGCCCGAGTTTCGTCTACATGGCTTCCAACTCGTCGATGAAGCCGATGACCACGTCCAGTCCTTGACGCCAGAACTGCGGGTCGCCCGCATCCAGGCCGAAGGGGGCCAGCAGATCCTGATGACGGAGCGTTCCGCCCGCCCTCAGCATATCCAGATACTTGGCGGGGAAGTCGGCAATCCCGCCCTTGGCGTGGACGGAATAGAGCGAGTTCACCAGGCAATCGCCGAAGGCATAGGCATAGACGTAGAACGGCGAATGGACGAAATGCGGGATATAGGTCCAGAAGTGCCGGTACTCGTCATCAAAGCGTAATGCCGGACCCAGGCTGTCGGCCTGAACGCTCATCCACAATTCGCCGATGCGCTCGGGCGACAATTCGCCCCGGCGGCGCTCGTCATGGAGCAGGGATTCGAACTGATAGAACGCCACCTGGCGCACCACGGTGTTGAGCATGTCCTCCACCTTGGAGGCCAGCATGATGCGGCGGCTCTTGGGCGAGGTTTCGCGTGCGAGCATGGCGCGGAAGGTCAGCATCTCGCCGAAGACCGAGGCGGTCTCGGCCAGGGTCAGCGGCGTGTCCGACATCAGCAGGCCCTTATCGGAGGCCAGAACCTGATGCACGCCGTGGCCCAGCTCATGGGCCAGGGTCATCACGTCGCGGGATTTGCCCAGAAAGTTGACCAGCAGATAGGGATGGACGGCGGGAACCGTGGGATGGGCGAAGGCACCGGGCGACTTGCCGGGCCGTACGGGCGCGTCGATCCAGTTATTGTCGAAGAACCGCTTGCCCAAGGCCGCCATGTCGGGGGAAAAGGCCCCATAGGCACCCAGCACCGTGTCGCGGGCCTGTTCCCAGGTATATTTGCGGTCATCATCATCGGGCAGGGGCGCGTTGCGGTCCCAATAATCCAGCACATCGACTCCGAACCACTTGGCCTTCAGCTTGTAATAGCGGTGGGACAATTGGGGGAAGCAGCCTTTCACCGCCTCCACCAAAGCATCGACCACCCCGTCTTCCACCTGATTGGACAAATTGCGGAAGGATTGCGGCCGGGCGTAGTTGCGCCACTTGTCCTCGATCTCCTTTTCCTTGGCCAGGGTATTGGTGATCAGGGCGAACAACGGCGCATTGTCGCCCAGAACCTTGCCCAGCGACTTGGCCGCCGCCTTGCGCCGGGCGCCATCCTTGTCGCTGAGACAATTGAGGACCTCGGCCGAGGTCACTTCCTTGCCGTCCAGGGGAAAGCGCAGCCGGGCCATGGTCTCGTCGAACAGCCGGTTCCAGGCCGCCGTGCCCACCACATGCAGCTCGTGCAGCATCTTCTCGGCTTCGTCCGAAAGCTGGTGCGGACGGAACATCCTGGTATCGCGCAGCCACGAGGCGTAATGAGCCGCCGCGGGCGCCTTCAGCTTCTCGGCCAGCACCGCATCGTCGAGACGGTTGATCTCCAGGGTGAAGAACAAGGTGTGCGACGTGATGCCGGTCACCCGTTCCTGCATGCCCTGATAGAACCGGCCGCGCTCGGAATCGGAGACATCGCCGGAATACAGCAACTGGGCATAGGACATGGCGCGGTAGATGATCTGGCCGATGCGCTCCCACTCGGCGATGGCGGCCCCGAACTCAGGGCCCGGCAATCCGGCCAGCCGCCCGGCATAGGTGGTCTCGAAGGCCTGGGCCGCGGAATCCGCCGCCTGAAGATCCGCCTCCAGTTCGGGCGAATCGGGGGCGGGATAAAGGTCGGAAAGATCCCACTCGGGTAGGGTGCCGAGATCGTCTGCCGGTGCTACAAAGGTCATGCGCTGTCTCCTTGCTGCATCACAATATAAGGATGGCGGCAGGGCGCGAACAGGGAGTTTCGACGCATGGAGGTTGAGTTCGCCACGCAGACCAGCCTGCCGGCCATGTTCCTGGAGCAGGCCGCCCGTCTGGGCGAACGCCCCTTCCTGGGCAAGAAGTCCGGCGGAGTCTGGCACGCCCTGTCCTGGCGCGAGACCGAGGCGCGGGTGCTGGCCCTGGCGGCGGGCCTGCGCGCCTTGGGGCTGGCTCCCGGCGACCGGGTCATGCTGGTGGCCGAGAACCGCCCCGAATGGGCCATGGCCGACCTTGCCATCATGGCCGCAGGCGGAATCAGCGTGCCCGCCTATACCACCAATACCGTGGCCGATCACCGGCACATCCTGGACAATTGCGGCGCCCGGCTGGTGATCGTCTCTACCAGAGCCCTGGCCGAACGCATCCTGCCCGCCGCCGCCCATTCCGACCAGGCGCCCGCCATCATCGCCATGGAACCCCTGGCCCTGGCCCAATCGCCCGGCGTGGATATCCACAGCTGGGAGGCGGTTCTGGAGTTGGGGCGCGGGGCCGAGGCCCCCATCCGGACCATTATCGCCGGACTGAAGCGCGACGACACCGCCTGCCTGATCTATACCTCCGGCACCGGCGGCGTGCCCAAGGGCGTGATGCTGTCCCACGGCGCCATTTTGTGTAATTGCATGGGTGCCACCGACGTTCTGCGGGAACTGGGCCTGGAGAACGAGGTCTTTTTGTCCTTCCTGCCGTTGTCTCACGCCTATGAGCATACGGCGGGGCTGTACTTCCCCATCTCCATCGGCGCCGAAATCCGTTACGCCGAGGGACTTGAGCATCTGGCCACCAATATGGCCGAGGTCTCGCCCAGCATCATGACGGCGGTTCCCCGGCTTTACGAATCCATGCGCACGCGGATTCTCAAAGGCTTGGCGCGGGTCAGCCCCCTTCGCCGCCGCCTGTTCATGGCGGCCCTCGATCTGGGCACGCGCCGCATCAAGGGCGAAAGGCTGGGCCTGCTCGAAATCCTCGCCGATCTCGTGCTGGAGCGGCTGGTCCGTCATAAGGTCCGCGACCGTTTCGGCGGAAAACTAAAAGCCTTCGTTTCGGGCGGCGCGCCTTTGCCCTACGAGGTGGGCGTTTTCTTCATGGCCCTGGGCGTGCGGATTCTCCAGGGCTACGGCCAGACCGAGGCAGCCCCCGTCATCGCCGTCAACCGGCCCGACCGCAACAGAATCGAGACGGTCGGCCCGCCCATGCTGGGGGTCGAGATCAGAATCGCCAGCGACGGCGAAATCCTGGTCCGGGGCGAAATGGTAATGCAGGGCTATTGGCGCGATGCGCATTCCACCGCCCAGGCCGTGGATAGCGAGGGCTGGCTGCATACCGGAGATATCGGCGAAATCGACCCAGACGGCGCTTTGCGCATCACCGATCGCAAGAAGGACATCATCGTCAATTCCGGCGGCGACAATATCGCGCCTCAGCGCATCGAGAGCTTCCTGACCCTGGAACCGGAAATCGCCCAGGCCATGGTGCACGGCGACCGCAAGCCCCATCTGGTCGCCCTGATCGTCCCCGATCCGGAATGGCGGCAATCCATGGGGCTTGCCGACCCAGAGTCAGAGGACACATTGCAAAAGACACTGGGAAGAGTTGTGGATCGCGTTAACCGCCAACTCTCTGCCATAGAAAAAATCAGGCGGTTCAAGGTTATAGATGACCCCTTCTCCGTCGAGAACGGCATGCTGACTCCCACTTTAAAGATTCGCCGCCACCAGATCAGAATCATACATGGAGAATCCCTGAATCAACTTTATGAGGACAAGTCAACACCCCAACAGCATCCCTTTAATGAAATTCATGACAACAGATAAAAACAGATTGTTAACGGAACAGCCACGATCACCGATTGAATCAACCTCGCTATTCTTCATATTGATTTTTGCCAAAGTGTTGCATTAAAACCAGCTATACCTTTGCAGCCCCGACCAAGAGGCCCTTTGGCCAGATGTCCCGAGCAATTCCCGCCATGCCATTGGCCCCGGCCTCCGCGGCGCTTGACCTGTCCAAGGTCAAGACCCTGGTCTGCGAGCCGAGCCTGCCCATCCGGCAGGGCATCCGCCTGGCTTTGAACAATGTGGGCATCCGCGACATCACCGAGGCCACCACCTTCCTGGCCGCCCATCAGGCCTGCAAGGAAGGCGATCACGACTTCCTGCTGTTGAACCAGGAAATCGAAACCAACGACACCGCCTTCATGGTGCGCGAATTGCGCTCGGGCGCCCTGGGCCGCGACCCTTTCATTCTGACGGTGATGCTGTTGTCGTCGCGCGAAGAGCCCAAGGTGCGCTCCGCCATCGATTGCGGCCCTGACGATCTGCTGTTGATTCCCTTTGCGCCCGACCAGCTGATGAACCGCCTGAAGGCCCAGATCGAACGGCGCAAGCCCTTCGTGGTAACCCACGATTACATCGGTCCGGACCGCCGCGCCGCGCCGCGACCCGGCGCCACCTCGGCCACTCAGTTCCAGGTGCCCAATCCGGTGCGGGCCCGCGGCACGAATGTTCCTCGCGATCGCTACGACCGGATGAAGCAGGAATCCATCGTCACCATCAGCGTGGAACGCATCAAGCGTCTGGCCGCCACCATGGACTGGGAATGCAACGCGCTCACCGTCAGCGCCCGCGAAGGCAGGATGACGCCGGAAAGCACCTATCGCAGCCTGTTGAAGTTGGAACAGGTGACAGCGGAACTATCGCTTCGCGTCACCAAACAACTTGGCCACAGCACGGAAACTATTGATAGCTTGACCAATATCTGCCGCCGGTTGAAGACGGTTCCGAGCAATGTAAGCTTTTCAGATGTTGAAATCATCACACAGACATCGCGCCGAATATCCGGAACATATACATCGCGATAGAATAACAGGACTTCAGTATTAAGCCCAAAACTACATCGCTCCTGGCAGAGGCCATGGCTCGATGCTAAGTTATGGGTATTCGGGGCAATTCACCCTGTCGCCCGATGTTCTTTTCGGGGGCATTGCATATGCTGATCGGCCGCTCAGATCCCTTCACCTACCAAGATCCCCAGGACGTTTGCGCCAAGTCGCCGTTCCAGGTCCTGGTGGTCGAGGACGATCTGGTTCATTTCACTTATTGTGAACACGTCCTGCGCAGCCTTTATGGCGACGCCCTTGAACTGGAACGGGCCGTGGACTGCCTGGGCGCCATCGAATTGTTAAGTTCGGGCCGGTTCGACATCTGCCTGCTGGATTACATGGTCAAGGACGGCAACGCCAAGGACGTTCTGACCCGCATCGATTTCGGCTGCGTCGATACCCCCATCATCGTGATCAGCGCCTTTGACGACCGCGATTACATGCTTGAAGCGCTGCGCCACGGCGCCGACGACTATGTGGTGAAAGGCCGCTTCACCGAAAGCGACCTGCATCGGGCGATCCAATACGCCATCTATCGCAAATACAAGGAATTGCGGCTGCGTCAGCGGGCGCTTTACGATCCGCTGACCGGACTGGCCAACCGCCACCTCTTCTTCGACCGTCTGGATGAGGTGCACCGTTTCTCCACCCGCCATGGCGAGAAATACGCCGTGATGGTGGTCGACCTCGATCGTCTCAAACATGTCAACGACAGCATGGGCCACGAAGCGGGAGACCGCTATATCCGTGCCGCTGCCAACGGCCTGGTCTGCTCCATGCGGTCAAGCGACACGGTGGCGCGGGCGGGCGGCGACGAATTCGTGGCCATCCTCAAGAATATCCGGGACAAGCGGAGCTTGGCGCGCCTGTGCACCCAGGTGCGCGATTCCATCGCCGCCAAGGCAGAAGCCGAGGAGGACCTGCCCGGTCCCTTGACCTGCTCCATCGGTGTCAGCGTCAATCCTGACGACACGCAATCCCCGGCGGAAATGCTGCGTCTGGCCGATTCCGCCATGTACGCGGTCAAGCGTCAGGGCGGCAACGGTTACCGCTTCGCGTAGGACCGAAGGCCGGAGCCTCAGTTGGCCCGTGGCGCGATGATCTCCAGGGTTTCCTGCAACTGGCTCCGCTGCTCGCGCACGGTGGCCGCCTGATCGGGCAGACCAAGGGCCGTCAGGATCGAGGCCATGCAGTCCAGCGTCACGATCAGCGAGGGAACGGCATGGATGGGATCCATGCTGACCGCGTCCTGGAACAGGTCCACCGCTTCCAACGAAAGGTCGAGCGCTTCCTTGAGTGAACCGGCATCGTGATGACGCCCGGCCAGATTTCCCACCGCCTGGGCCAGGGCCAGGCGGTTAGCCTGGCCATCGGCGGCGAACAGCATGCGGGCGAGATCGACGGCCTCATTGGCGTGAACCAGCGCCTTTGCGGTATCGCCCGTTCCGGCAAGACCGACCGAGGCTTGCTGCAGGGTCAGCATCAGCAATTGCACCACCGCGGACGGCGGCGCCTGGCCGAACAGGCCGATCAGCAAACGGCGGGTATCGATGGCCTCGTTCCAAAGACCCACTTCGGTAAATGCCATGGCCGCGCGGTGCAGGGCCTCGACCATGGAGCCGAGGAAAGGCTGGCCCGCCGTTCCGCCGTCACGAAACACCTCCACCGCCTGAGCCAGTTCGTCGACGGTACCGGCTGTATCGCCGCTGCGCATCTTGAGCCCGGCCAGATTGATCAGGGCCGAGACCAGGACGAAACGCGCCTGATCGCCGTAATCGTCCATGGCGCTCCGGGCATGCTCGACCGCGTCAGAGGCGATGGCGCGGGCCTCCTCCAGATGGGAAGCCTCGGCCAGCATGTTGGATTGGGAATTGAGTAGCGAGGCCAGTTGGACCGCATAGGAATCCGGCTGGGCCTGGGCGATGGCCCGATAAAGACCGACGGAATCCGAGATGGACAACAATCCGGCTTCGACATCGCCTTGGGCGATCTGGAGATTGCCCAGCCGCCACAGGCATTCGGCATGGGCGGGATAGATGGCCCCCGGATCGAGTTCCAGGCGGCGGCGGAAATCGGCGGCAAGGGCGCCGAGGCGCGCGATCTCGTCGCCGGGTTCGGCGGGCTGGGACGTGCTCAAGCGGATTCTCCTTTTCGCGAGGCCCCTTCTGGGCCTGGACTCAAACCCCGGGCGACGAGCACCCGCGCGACAGTTTAGGGGAGCATGGTTAACACTTCGTTCGGGGCAGGATCTCGATGGATTCAAGGCGCCCCTTGAGACTGAAGGTCTTGAAGATCTGCTCGATATCCTCGGCCACGCCATTGGCATGGTAATTGAGCGACATCTCGAACTCGGGCAAGGGATCGGTGCTGCCCACGGGAAAGAACGCCATGCGCATGGGCCAGGCTGGCGAGTTGAGCAGCGGGCTGCTGATGGCGGTGGCCTGCGACGTGGTGGCGCGGCCGATCTGGGCGCTGGTTTCCAGCGCGCCCTCCTCGCCCTGGCCGTCGAACAGGGGACGCGACAGGATGCGGCCGCCCTTGTTGGCCGTCTCGATCAGGCGGATGGTGTGGGCGGTGGGAAACAGCGTCCCCTTGGGCAACTTGATATTGCGCACCTCGGGACGGGTGTAGCGGGCCGTGCCGCCTTGGCCCGGTCCGTTGAGACGCGCGGCACCCTCCACCTCCTCGGTGACCTGGCCTTCGCGCGACTGACGCACCCGGAAGCGGTACTGAAGGCCGTCCTTGGATTCCCAGCCCAGGAAGTCGGTGACCGTCGCCACCTGTCCCCCTTCAGAATAGGCATAGGTGATGACAAGCTGGAACTCGGTGATCCAACCGTCGCAAGCGTCAATGAACTGATAGGTCCAGGCACCACTGGCATTGGCCATGCCACTGCCAGAACGCGACGCAGACAGGCCCATGCGATAGGTGGCGCGATGGGAGGCCAGATCAGCGGCATCAGCCACCTCCGCCCCTGCCATGGCCAGTCCGGCGGCATGACACGCCGACGCCACCCCGAATCTACGCTTCATCCAATCCTCCGACGGGAATTCCCGCACTGCATTATACACCGCCAACGCCCGCCCACCAGAACAGACCGAGCCCGGCAGACATTTCCTTGGTTCCCGGCAAGATTTTCCCGCCTCGTCGGGAATGCGCCACGCCAATTGGCGGTTTTGCGCCGTTTCCACATGGCACGAAGCCTGCATCTCGACCATTGGGTTCGTGTCTCGTTTTTTGAGGAGGTGGCGGATGACCTTCGAGTTCACTCCCGACTGGATGGAGACCCTGTTGCGGTCCTCATCCTTTTCGCCCGCGGATCTGGCAAGCGTCCCGCCCATGCCCCATGCCGCGGCGCCCGCTCATCCCAATGCCCGCGAAGTGGCCGCCCTGGTGGGCGAACTGTTCGCCGAGGGCACCTTGTCCGCCGAACAATTCCGCACACTGATCTCGGACCCCGCTTTCGAACCCTATCTCGACGCAGCCATACAACCCTACAGCAAGACGCCATGACCATCGGAACGACCCTTCTCAACCTGTTTTCCGACCGCTCGGCCACCGAAACCCGACGCGTTGAACCACGGCTCAGTTCGGTTAGCACTTCTGCCGGGACCGAGGAGGCCGGTGCGTCGGGAAAGCCCGCCTCCCCCCTGGCGGCCCTGCCCGCGCCCACCGCCCCGGAAGAGCCGCGCTTTGATCTGCGCAACATCTCGCCGCGCGAATTCGCCGATGTCACCCACGAGCTTTACATGGAAGGCACGTTGAACTGGGACGAGTTCCAGATGATTGGCTTTCCCAGCGAGCTCAATCCCCGCTATGACGAGACCATCGGCGCACTGACCGGCGAACTGGCGCGGCCCGACCACCCCAAGGACATGCTGGGCAAATGGGAACAGCGCGTCGAATTCGAACGCCGCTATAACCCCGACGCCGATCAGGTCCGCATCGCCGAAAACGCCCTGGCCAAGCTCAACTGGCAGACTCAACCACCGGTGAAGTTGAGCGCCTGAGTTTCATCCCTATCGAGGCGCAAGCCTCGCAACTCCCTTGACAGGCACCGCCCCTCGGTCCAATGTGAGTAAATGTTCACTCACTGCGGATGTGCGCCATGCGGGACGCAAACGGGACCAGACGAAAGATTCACGATACAGCCCTGGGTCTGTTCGTGGAAAAGGGCGTGGCCCAGACCACCGTGCGCGATCTGGCCAAGGCGGCTGGTATCGCCGAGGGCACCTTGTACCGCCATTACGCCTCCATGGGCGATCTGATCTGGGATTTGTTTTCCAGCAACTACGCCGCCTTCGCCCATCGGCTGACGGCGGTCCAGAATGGGCGGAATGGATTTTCCGAAAGACTGGCGGCCGTCGTTGCCGAGTTCTGCCGCTTCTTCGATACCGAGCCGGTCCTGTTCCGCTTCCTGATGCTGGTCCAGCATCAGGCTTTGCCCCGCGTGGCCAATGACGACGACAATCCGGTGGAGATCGTTCATCGCCTGATCGCCGAGGCCATGAACAGCGGGGAGATCCCCCAACAGCCAGCCGGTCTGGCGGCCTCCATGGTGCTGGGTCTGATGCTTCAGCCCGCTTTCGCCCTGGTCTATGGACGCCTGGACGCGCCCTTCTCTCAATATGCCCAAGCCATCACCGCCGCAGGCCTTGCGGCGCTGGGGAGTGCCGATCATGCATGACGGTTCCTTTCACCTGCTGCGTTGTCGCCGTTTCCTGCCCCTCTTCGTGGCCCAGTTCCTGGGGGCGGCCAATGACAACGTCTTCAAGAACGCCCTGGTCATCCTGATCGTCTACCGCCTGGGCGAAGGCATGGCGGTTGCGCCGCAGATCCTGGTGACCGTGGCGGCGGGGCTGTTCATCCTGCCCTTCTTCCTGCTGTCGGCCACCGCCGGACAACTATCCGACCGGTTTGAGAAAAGCGGCCTGATCAAGCTGGTGAAACTGGCCGAGGTGGGGGTGTCGGCGCTGGGGCTGTGGGCGCTGGTCGCATCCAGCGTCCCTGCCATGCTGGCCGTTCTGTTTTGCTTTGGCATCCAGGCCACCTTCTTCGGCCCGCTGAAATACGCGGTCCTGCCGGAGCATCTGGCCGAGCGGGAACTGGTGGGCGGCAATGCCCTGATCGAGGGCGGCACCTTCATCGCCATCCTCTTGGGAACCGTGGCAGGCGGGTTGCTGATTCTCACCGAGAACGGCGTGGCCTTGGTCTCGGGCCTGATGCTGCTTCTGGCCCTGGGCGGGTTCGCCGCCAGCCTGATGCTGCCCAAGGCAAGAGCGGGCAATGCTTCCGTCCGGGTTTCGGCCAATATCATTGCCGAGACCTGGGCTGTGCTGGGCCTGATCAAGGGGCGGCGCGACCTGTTCTTGTCGGTGCTGGGCATTTCCTGGTTCTGGCTGATGGGCGCCACCTTCCTGGCCCAATTCCCCGCCTTCGCCAAGGATGTGCTGGTGGCGGACCAGCATGTGGTGACCTTGCTGCTCACCGTGTTTTCGGTGGGAATCGGCATCGGCTCGGTCTGGTGCGGGCGTCTGCTCAACGGTGAGATTTCCGCCCGCCACGTTCCCTTCGCCGCCCTGGGCATGACGCTGTTTTCCTTCGACCTCTACTTCGCCAGCGCGGTTCCCAATGCGGCGGGACAACTGGCCACCATCGGCGAATTCCTGGCCCACCCTGGAAGTTGGCGGGTGCTGGGCGATCTGCTGGCCATCGCCATCTGCGGCGGCGTCTATATCGTGCCGCTCTACACCATCCTTCAGACCCGCAGCGACGCCGACAGCCGGGCGCG
Source organism: Paramagnetospirillum magnetotacticum MS-1 (assembly GCF_000829825.1). Lineage (NCBI taxonomy): Bacteria > Pseudomonadati > Pseudomonadota > Alphaproteobacteria > Rhodospirillales > Magnetospirillaceae > Paramagnetospirillum > Paramagnetospirillum magnetotacticum. The sequence goes on from NZ_JXSL01000028.1 coordinate 141,643, forward strand.
TGCCGTGGCCGCCAACAACGTCATGAATGCCGCCTTCATGGTCATTTCGGCTGTGGCGGGAGCAGGCATGCTGGCGCTGGGCTTTTCCGTGCCCCATGTCTTCCTGGTTCAGGCCGTGGCCAATCTGGTGGTTGCCGTCTATATCTGCGGCCTGCTGCCCGAGGCTTTGCTGAAGGGCGTCTTCGCCTGGGTGCTGCGCCGGGCCTATGGGGTTCGCATCCATGGCCTGGAGAACCTTATCGGGCTGGGCGACAAGGCGGTGATCGTGGTCAACCACGTCTCCTTCCTGGATGCGGTGCTGATGGCCGCCTTCCTTCCCGGACGGCCCACCTTCGCCATCAACACCTTCGTGGCCAAGGCCTGGTGGGTGAAGCCCTATCTATCGGTGATCGACGCCTTCCCCATGGACCCCACCAACCCCATGTCCACCAAGGGCCTGATCCACGCGGTGCAGTCGGGCCGCACCCTGGTGATCTTTCCCGAAGGCCGCATCACTGTCACCGGCGCCCTGATGAAGATCTACGAAGGTCCCGGCATGATCGCCGACAAGGCCGGTGCGCCGGTGGTTCCGGTGCGCATCGAAGGCGCCCAGTACACCCCCTTCTCGCGCCTGAAAGGCAAGGTGCGCCGCAAGCTCTTTCCCCGTATCACCATCACTATTCTACCGCCGCGCCGCTTCGAGGTGCCGCCCGAGATCAAGGGCCGCGTCCGCCGTGCCCGCATCAGCGCGGCGCTTTACGACGTCATGTCGGGGATGATGTTCGAGACCACGCCGCGTCAGCACACCCTGTTCCAGGCCCTGCTTGAAGCAAGGCGCCGCCATGGCGGTTCGGCCCTGGCGCTGGAAGACATCAACCGCAAACCGCTCAGCTATACCCGCACCATCGCCGGCAGCTTCGCGCTGGGGCGTGAACTGATCGGTGGCACCGAGTTGGGCGAAGCGGTGGGCCTCTTGCTGCCCAACGCCAATGCGGCGGCCGTCAGCTTCTTTGGCTTGCAGGCCTGGGGCCGGGTTCCGGCCATGCTGAACTTCTCCACCGGCACCGGCAATGTGCTGGCCGCCTGCGAGACGGCAAAAATCAAGACCGTGATCACGTCGCGGCGCTTCATCGAGCAGGCGCGGCTTTCCGCCATGGACGAGGCCCTGGCCGCCCGTGTGCGGCTGATCCATCTCGAAGACATCGCGCCAAAGGTCAGCAAGCTTTACGGCCTGTTCGCCGCCTTGTTCAAGCAGCCGGTGGAGCGTCAGCCTGACGACCCGGCGGTGATCCTGTTCACCTCGGGCTCGGAAGGAACGCCCAAGGGCGTGGTCTTAAGCCATGCCAATATCCTGGCCAATTGCAACCAGCTGGCCGCCAGGGTGGCCTTCACGCCCCAGGACATGGTGTTCAACGCCCTGCCCGTCTTCCACTCCTTCGGCCTGACGGGCGGGTTGTTGCTGCCCGTTCTGGCGGGGCTTAAAGTGTTCCTTTATCCCAGCCCGCTGCATTACCGCATCGTGCCCGAGATGGTCTACGACACCAATGCCACCATCGTCTTCGGCACCGACACCTTCCTCACCGGCTATGCCCGCGTGGCGGCGCCTTACGACTTCTACTCGGTGCGTTATGTCTTCGCGGGCGCCGAGAAGGTCAAAGACGAGACCCGGCGCGTGTGGATGGAGAAGTTCGGCATCCGCATCCTGGAAGGCTATGGCGCCACCGAGACCGCCCCGGTCCTGGCGGTCAACACCCCCATGCATTGCAAGGCGGGAACCGTCGGCCGCCTGCTGCCCGGCATCGAGTCGCGGCTGGAGCCGGTTCCCGGCATCGACGAGGGCGCGCGTCTGTCGGTCAAGGGCCCCAACGTCATGCTGGGCTATATGAAGGCGGACCAGCCCGGCGTGCTGCAGCCGCCCGAGGACGGCTGGTACGACACCGGCGACATCGTCACCATCGACGAGTTGGGCTATGTGCGCATCGTGGGGCGCGCCAAGCGCTTCGCCAAGATCGCGGGGGAGATGGTCTCGCTGGGCAGCGTGGAGAACGCCGTCGCCAGCCTGTGGCCCGGCAACCAGCACGCGGTGATCGCCATTCCCGACGAGAAGAAGGGCGAGCAACTGGTCCTGGTCACCGACCGCGCCGACGCCGCGCGGCCCCCGATCCTGGAACACTTCCGCGCTCAAGGGCTGGCGGAACTGCTGGTGCCGCGCAATTTGCGCGTGGTGGACAAGGTGCCTGTGCTGGGTACCGGCAAGACCGATTACGTGGCGGTCAAGGCGCTGGTGGAGGGAAAGGCTCCATGACGGGAATAGACATCCTCGATCAGGCCGCCGCTCTGGTCGCCGCCGGGCGGTTCGACGCGGCGCTGAAGCTGCTGGCTCCGTTCCCCGAAGGCACGCCCGGCCTTGACGCCCAGCTGGGTGCCGCCCGGTTGGGGCGCAAAGAGGCCAAGGCGGCGCTGCTTCATCTGGCCCGCGCGGTGGAGGCGGCCCCGAAAGACCCCGCCTTGGGGCTGCTCCTGGCCAAGGCTCATCTGCTGGGTAATGATCCCGGTGCCGCCATCACCTTGGCTCTGGGGCTTGCCCCCTCGCCCGAACGCGACGAGGTCCTGGCCGGGGCCTATCGCCGCGACGCCCTGTTCAGGGATTGCGTGCGGCTGGTGGAGGCGGCGCAAGAGCCCTCCGACCAGATGCTCTATGAGCGGGCCATGAGCCTGAACGGGCTGGGCGAGGCCGCGACCGCGCTTAAAGCCTGGGATGATCTGATCGCCCGCGCTCCCGATCGGGCCGCCGCATGGTATGGCAGCCACGGTCCGGCCTTGGACCTGCTGGGCTGGAATGAGGCCGACCGGCGCCTGAAGCGGGCCGCCGCCTGCCCCAAGGCCAATGGCCGCTACGAGGCCATGGCGGCAGCCTATGACGTTCTGGCCGGACGCAAGGCCCGCCTGTTCGGCCCCAAACATGTCCATGTGGTGGAGTCCGCCGCCGCCCTGGTTCCCCATCTGGCCGAGGGCTGGCGGCTGTTCGGCATGACCGCGTCCCTGCTGGCCTGGGCGCTGAATGAGGCGAAAGAGCCCGGCCTGGTGCTGGAATTCGGGGTGCGGCGCGGCGCATCGCTGGCGGTGCTGGCGGCCCATGCGGACCAGGAGGTGCACGGCTTCGATTCCTTCGAAGGCCTGCCCGAGGTCTGGGGCGCCACCCATGCCGGGGTGCTGACCACCGGCGGCATCTTGCCCGAGGTGGGAGAAAACGCCCGACTGCATCCCGGCTGGTTCGAAGACACCCTGGAGCCGTTCCTGGAGGCGAATCCCGGCCCGCTGCGCTTCGCCAATATCGACAGCGACATTTATTCCTCGGCCCGTACCGTGCTGTTCGGTCTGGCCGGGCGTATCCGGGCCGGTACCGTCCTGGTCTTCGACGAGTTCATCGGCAACCGCACTTGGCAAGATGATGAGTACCGCGCCTTCGCCGAATTCACCGCTGCCCACGGTGTCGGCTTTCAGGTGATCGCCGTGACGCCCGCCTGCAAGCAAGTGGCCATCCGCATCACCTGAAACCCCATCGATTTTGCCCCGGTCTGGCGCTATGGTCATGGCAGACCGGGGACTGGAACCGGCGGGACAACAGGGATGGCAGCGTCATGACACTTCTCGGCATTCCCGTGGAATTCGTGCTGTTCGCGGCCACGCTGCTGGGCGTGGCGTTGCTGCACAACCACACGCTTTATGTGGGGCTTGCCGGGCTGGCGACCATCTCGGTGTTCAAGATTGCCGTCACCGGATTCAAGACCGGGGCCGGGCTGGCCGGGTTCTTCGGCCATCTGGGCCATGAGTGGGTGACCATCGCCAATCTGTTCTGCCTGCTGATGGGCTTTGCCCTGCTGTCGCGTCATTTCGAGAAGAGCCACATCCCCGTCCTGCTGCCCAAATACCTGCCCGACGACTGGAAGGGCGGCTTTGTCATGCTGGTGATGGTCTTCGTCATCTCCAGCTTCCTCGACAATATCGCCGCCGCCCTGATCGGCGGCGCCATGGCGCATCAGTTGTTCCGGGCCAAGGTGCATGTGGGCTTTCTGGCGGCCATCGTCGCCGCCTCCAATGCGGGCGGATCGGGTTCGGTGGTGGGCGACACCACCACCACCATGCTGTGGATCTCGGGCGTGCATCCGGGTCAGGTCTTCGAGGCCTATGCGGCCGCTGGCGTGGCCCTCCTGATCACCGGCGTGATCGCCGCCAAGCAGCAGCACGCCTATTCCCCCATCCTCAAGACCTCCCACACGCACACCCATGTGGATTGGGGTCGGGTCGGAATCGTGGCGCTGATCCTGATCTCGGCCATGGTCACCAATGTGGTGGTCAATCTGTCGGCGCCGCAACTGGCCGACAAGTTCCCCTTCATCGGCGGCGCGGTGTGGATCGCCGTGGTGGCGACCATGAGCGTGCGCCGCCCCGATTGGGAGATCATGCCGGAAACCGCCAAGGGTTCGGTCTTTCTGCTGTCGCTGGTGCTGTGCGCCTCCATGATGCCTGTCGAGCAATTGCCACCCGCCTCGGCGCTGACCGCGCTGGAACTGGGCTTCGTCTCCGCCGTGTTCGACAACATCCCGCTCACCGCCCTGGCCATCAAGCAGGGTGGCTATGACTGGGGCTATCTGGCCTATGCCGTGGGCTTTGGCGGTTCCATGATCTGGTTCGGCTCCTCGGCAGGCGTGGCGCTGTCCAACATGTACCCCGAGGCCAAGTCGGTGGGGACCTGGCTGAAACAGGGCTGGCACGTCACCCTGGCCTATGTCGTGGGCTTTGCCGTGATGTGGGCCCTGGTCCCCTGGCGCCCCGACGGCCTGCCGTGACGATCCGCATCGGCATTGATCTGGGTGGCACCAAGACCGAGGCCATCGCGCTCGACCTTGGCGGACAGGAATTGGCGCGCGAAAGGGTGGCCACCGCGAAAGGCAGCTATGAAGGCACCATCGCCACCATCAAGGGACTGGTCGAGGGCCTGGAATCGCGCCTGGGAGCCACGGCCACGGTGGGAATCGGCATTCCCGGCACCGTCAGCCCACGCACAGGCCTGGTCAAGAACGCCAATTCCACTTGGCTGATCGGCAAACCGCTCGACCGCGATCTGGAAGACGCCCTGGGCCGCCCGGTACGGCTGGCCAATGACGCCGATTGCTTCGCCCTGTCCGAGGCCACCGACGGCGCGGGCACCGGGTTCCCCACGGTGTTCGGGGTCATTCTCGGCACCGGGGTGGGCGGCGGCATCGTCGCCCATGGCCGCCTGCTGAACGGCCCCAATTCCATTGCCGGGGAATGGGGGCACAATCCTCTGCCCTGGCCCGAAGATGCCGAGCGCCCCGGCCCGGCCTGCTATTGCGGCCGATCGGGCTGTATCGAGACCTTCCTGTCGGGGCCAGGTCTGGCCCGCGACCATGGCGGCGGGCTGACGGCCGAGCAGATTGCGGTTTCGGGCGATCCCCGCGCCGAGGCGGCTCTGGCCCGCTACGAACAGCGTCTGGCCCGCGCCCTGGCCGCTATCATCAATGTGATCGATCCCCATGTCATCGTCCTGGGTGGCGGCCTGTCCAAGCTGGAAAGGCTTTACGCCAATGTCCCCGCCCTGTGGGGCCGCTTCGTCTTTTCCGACCATGTGGATACCTTGCTGCGCCCGCCGGTTCACGGTGACTCATCGGGGGTGCGCGGCGCCGCCTGGTTGTGGCCCGCCATTATTTCGGAGATGAATTGACCGGGGTCATGTGTCCGCCCCCGGTTCTTTCCCATTCTGGCACAAGGTGAAAACGCGCCAGGACGGATATGAACGCACATTTGCGGGCACACGGCGGCACCGAGGGACATAATCTGCGGCCGGAGGATCTGGCCGCTCTGGCGCGCCTGCCCCTGTTCAGCGATCTCAGTCCGGCCATCCTGGCCGAGATCACCACGGATTCCGCAGTGATCCGATATGCGCGCAACGACATCATCTTCCGCCAGGGCGATGCGGCCGACGCGTTGCGCGTGGTGCTGGACGGTCAGGTTGGCCTGACCGGAACCGTGGCCGATGGCGGCGAGACCATGGTGGAGATCCTCAAATCGGGCGAAATGTTCATCGCGGCGGCGGTGCTGACCGAAAAGCCCTTCCTGATGAGCGCCGTGGCGTTGCAGCCCTCGCGCATCCTGACACTGCCGGGTGAGCGTTTTCGCCGCAATGTGCGGGAAAAATCCGATCTGGCCTATATCATGCTGACCTCGCTGTCGCGGCACTTCCGCACCCTGGTGCGCGAGGTCAAGGATCTGAAGCTGAAATCGGCGGCCCAGCGTCTGGCCCTGTATCTGATCGGCCTGACCGCCCGGCGCGAAGGCTCGACCATCGTCAGGCTGCCTCACAGCAAGAGCGTCATCGCGGCCAGGGTCGGCGTGCGGCCGGAAACCCTGTCGCGCGCCTTCGGCCATCTCAAGAGCCAGGGCGTGGTGGTGGACGGCAATGCCGTCTCCATCGCCGACATCCCCGCGCTTCGCGCCTATTGCCACGAGGGCGAGGAAATCATCTGACGGCCCTTTCAAGGGGCGTTGGGCCGAGGGGGATTGGCGCGATACCGCCCCCTCGGCGACTTTTTCCGCGATCCGCTACTTGGAAGGCACGACACCACAGGCCACCCGGCCGCCGCCGCCGCCCAGCGGCTTGGGCTGGTCGGAATAATTGTCGGCTCCCGCGTGGATGACGATGGCGCGGCCCTTGAGATCGGCCACTTTAAGCATGGAAGCCACCACCGCGTCGGTGGCGTTCCCGTCGCCATTGACCGCCAGGGCTGGCAGGTCTCCCTGGTGTCCGTGCCCCCAGGGGCCTTCGTGCTTGCCCGCCTTGGCCGGGTCGAAGTGTCCGCCAGCCGACAGGCCGGGAACCATCTTGCCATCCTGCTCCTTGGGCTGACAGCTTGGATTCTCGTGAACGTGAAAGCCGTGAGGGCCGGGCGTCAGCCCGGAAAGCTTGGGCGTCACCGTCATGCCACCCTTGCCATCCTTGACCTTGACGCTGCCAATAATGGCGCCGACGCCCTCGGTATTGATGGCGTTGATGGGAATGACCAGTTCCGCGGCCAGCGCGGAAGTGCCCGCGAACACCAGCCCTAAGGCCGTGAAAAGCAATGTCCGTCTCATGTTTCCTCCCGCTGTCGCCAAGCGGTTCCGCCAAGGTTCGGCGGCCCTTCCCCCGTAGGTGATGAGGCGCCCAAGGATTATCAACCTGGCATCGGGCATACTCTCGGCAAAAATATTCGTCGGGAAATGATACATTTTGCGCGCAAGCCGGTTTCCATAGGGCAAAACCCGTAATATAGTTTTGGCTCAGCCCGTGGGACGGGATAAGGGGAGTTGGTCTTGACCCTGCGTAGCGCACCCGAAGCATTCGAAATCCTGTTGGTCGAGGACAATCCCGGCGATGCCCGGCTGGCCCAGGAAGCCCTGAAGGAAGGTCGTATGACCAGCCGCCTGAAAGTGGTGGTCGATGGGGTGGAGGCCATGTCCTTCCTGCGCCGCGAGGGGCAATATGCGGGTTCGCCCAGGCCCAACCTGATCCTTCTCGACCTCAACCTTCCCCGCAAGGATGGGCGCCAGGTCCTGGCCGAGTTGAAGGCGGACGAGGATCTGCGCCGTATTCCCGTGGTGGTTCTGACCACCTCCCAGGCGGAGCAGGACATTTTGCGCAGCTACGATCTGCACGCCAATTGCTACATCACCAAGCCCGTGGACCTGGACCGCTTCATCTCCGTCGTCAGATCCATTGAGGAATACTGGTGCTCGGTGGTCACGCTGCCGCCGCGCTGAGCAGCACGCCATGAGTGACCGCCCTCCCCCGCCTTTGGCACTCACCGTCCTCGTGGTCGAGGATAATCCCGGTGATGCGCGGCTGGTGGAACTCTATCTCCACGAAGACCCGGCCCGCCCGTTCAAGGTGGTCAAGGCCGCCCGCCTGTCCGAGGGACTGGCGGCGTTGCAGGCCCAGCCCATCGACGTGGTCCTTCTCGATCTCTCGCTGCCCGATTCCTTCGGCATGGAAAGCCTGGCCCGGCTGCGCGCCGCCAGCCCCAGCGTTCCGGTGGTGGTCCTGACCGGCACCTCGGACGAAGGCCTAGCCCTGGAGGCCCTGCGCCAGGGCGCCCAGGACTATCTGGTCAAGGGCCAAGGTGACGGCGAACTGGTGCGCCGCGCCATCCGCTATGCCATTGGCCGGTCCACCGCCGACGCCGCGCTGCGCCAGAGCGAATCGCGCTTCCGCGCCCTGTTCGACAATGCGGGCACTGGCGTCGTCCTGTCGGATGCCCGCGGCGCCTATATCCACTGCAACCCCGCCTTCTGCGCCATGGTCGGCTATTCCGATGCCGAACTGCAGACCATGACCTATCGCGATCTCACCCATCCCGACGACATCGACACGCACAGTCAGATGCGCGAAGACATGATGGCCGGACGGATCGACAGCTATGAACTGACCAAGCGCTATATTCGCCGCGACGGTGCTGCGGTCTGGGTGCGCCTGACCATCACCGCCATGCGCGAGGGCTCCGACAACGAGCTTCGCTTCACCGTGGCGGTGGTGGAAGACGTCACCGAGAAAAAGCGCCTCGAAGACCATATGCGTCTGGCCGCCACGGTCTTTGAAAGCACGGGCGAGGGACTGTTCGTCACCGACGAAAAGCGCCGCATCATCCACGTCAACCCGGCCTTCACCGAACTGACCGGCTATCCCGCCGATGAAGTCATCGGACGGACTCCGAAATTTCTGGCCTCGGGCCGCCATAAGCCGGAATTCTATGATCAAGTCTTCAAGACCCTGGCTGAAACCGGCAAATGGCAGGGCGAAATCTGGAATCGCCGCAAGACGGGCGAAATGTTCGCCGAGTGGCTGAACATCTCGGTGGTGCGCGACGAGCGGGGCGATCTGACCAATTACGTGGCGGTGTTCTCCGACATCACGTCGCGCAAGCAGGACGAGGAGCGGCTCAACTATCAGGCCAATCACGACCCTCTGACGCGGCTGCCCAATCGCACCTTGTTCCAAGAGCGTCTGTCGCGGGCCCTGACCCGCGCCCACCGCAATCAGACCATCGTCGCCCTGCTGTTCATCGACCTGGACTTCTTCAAGCAGGTCAACGATACGCTGGGCCATCTGGCTGGCGACATCTTGCTGCAGCAGGTGGCCGAGCGCCTGTCATCCTGCGTTCGCCAGGGCGACACCGTGGCCCGGCTGGCGGGCGACGAATTCACCGTCATCTTGGAAGAGATCACGGAACCCCGCGATTGCGCCGTGGTGGCCCATAAAATCCTGTCCCTGATGGCCGAGCCCTTCGACCTGCAAGGTCATGAGGCCCGCATCTCGTCGTCCATCGGCGTGGCGCTCTATCCATCCGATAGTGGCGACGCCCAAACCCTGATCAAACTGGCCGACGCGGCCATGTACCGGGCCAAGCATCAGGGCCGCAACGCCTGCCGTTTCCACTCGGAAAGCATCAATGCCCAGGCCTTCGAACGCCTTGCCCTGGAAAGCGCGTTGCGCCATGCGGTGGAACGCCAGGAATTCCTGCTGCACTACCAGCCCATATTCGACGCCCGTTCCGGCCAGGTGGTGGCGGTCGAGGCCCTGCTGCGCTGGCGTCACCAGGATTTCGGCCTGATCATGCCCAACCAGTTCCTGCCGCTGGCCGAGGAAACGGGCCTGATCGGACCGGTGGGCAAATTCGTGCTGGAGGAGGCCTGCCGCCAGACCAAGTCCTGGCTGGACGCCGGATATTCCGGCCTCAAGGTCGGCGTCAATCTCAGCAACCGCCAGCTCAGGGCGCCCGAACTGATCGAAGATATCGCCTCGGCCCTCGAAGCCAGCGGATTGCCGCCGGGCGCCTTGGAACTGGACGTGCCGGAAAGCGCCATCATCGACAAGGGCCAGGATGTGGACGCCATCTTCACCCAGTTCAAGTCTTTGGGCGTGCGCATGGCCATCGACGCCTTCGGCTCGGGATATTCGTCCTTCTCCTTCCTGCGCAAGCTGCCCAGCAATACCTTGAAGATCGATCAGGGCTTCGTACGCGACGCCGCGGCGGGCGCCGAGGAATCCGAGATCGTTACCGCCATCGTTGCGGTGGCGCGCGGCCTCCATCTGTCCGTGGTGGCCCCCAGCATCGAGACCGAGGAGCAATTGGCTCATCTGGGCAAATACGATTTCGACATGGTCCAGGGCTTCTTGTTCGCCCATCCCATGCCCGCCGAGGAACTGACCGAGTTCCTGAGAAGCGGCAAGCGCCCGTCATCCCTGCCGATGAAGATGCCGGTCTGAGGTTTGGGCCGTCCGCCCGCGAGGGATCTCATCCTGGAACGGCATTTCCTGGTGGAAAACATCGCTCCAAGCGGAGATCCCTCCGCCCAGGGGCGTCAGGATGACGGCACCATTCAGCACATGGTCAGCCCTTGGCCAGAGCCTGAGCAACCACCATGCGCACCCAAGCGGCCCGTGAAAGGCCCAGGGCATCGGCCTTGGCGTCAATCTGGGGCAGCTGGGAATCCTCGAAACGGATAATCACCGCTTCCTTCTTGCGCTTGTCCTTCTTCTTGTCCTTCTTCTTATCCTTCTTGTCTTTCTTGGGCTTGTCGTCCTTCTTGTCGGCCTTGACGGTCTCGGGCTTGGCTGCAGCCTTCGGGGTTTCAGGCTTGGCCGCAGCCTCGGCGACCACGGGCTTGGCCGGGACTTTGGGTGTCTCGGGCTTAGCCGGGGCCTTGACGGCCTTGGGCTTTGCCGGAGCCTTGGCAGGTTTGGCCGCGGCAGACTCCGCCTTAGGCTTGTCAGCCTTGACCTTTGTCTCTTCAGACATGGAATTCACTCCGTATTCCGTCAGCGCCGCAAATCGGGCGCGCCGTTATTTTGTATATCGTAGCGATATCGCTTTTCAAGTGACAATTCACCCGCCATTCCGATGTGGCGCCGAAGCCATCCGCTGGTAGACTACCTGCGCACAATTTCGCATCCATGGGAGGAGCCGAACATGAGCAGGATCGGGTTTAAGGGCATCACCTTGGTGGCGGCGCTGCTGGCGGCCGGAACGGCGCGGGCCGACATCACCATCGGCGTGGCCGGACCGCTGTCGGGCAGCGAGGCGGCCTTCGGCGAGCAGTTCAAGCGCGGCGCCATGAAGGCCATGGAGGACATCAACACCAAGGGCGGCGTCTTGGGCCAGAAACTGGCGCTCAGCCTGGGCGATGATGCCTGCGACCCCAAGCAGGCGGTGGCGGTGGCCAATGAAATGGCCGCCAAGAAGGTTCCCTTCGTGGTCGGGCATTTCTGCTCGGGCTCGTCCATCCCCGCATCCGAGGTCTATGCCGAGACTGGCATCTTGCAAATCTCGCCCGCCTCCACAAACCCCAAGTTCACTGAGCGCGGCCTGCCCAACGTCTTCCGCACCTGCGGCCGCGACGACCAGCAAGGCGTCATCGCCGCCGAATACATCGCCGCCCATATGAAGGACAAGGTGGTGGCCGTGGTCCACGACAAATCCGCCTACGGCAAGGGCCTGGCCGACCAGACTCGCGATGCTCTGGCCAAGGCCGGAATCAAGACCGCGCTGTACGAGGCGGTCTCGGCGGGTGAAAAGGACTATTCCGCCCTGGTGACCAAGCTGAAGGCGGCCAAGGTCGATCTGCTCTATTTCGGCGGCTACAAGACCGAAGCCGGTCTGATCGTCCGCCAATTGCGCGATCAGGGCATGGCCACCCGGCTGATGGGCGGCGACGCCCTGGTGACCGAGGAATACTGGGCCATCACCGGCACCGCGGGCGAGGGCACCATGATGACTTTCAGCCCCGACCCGCGCAAAAACCCCGCCAACGCCGATCTGGTCAAATACTACCGCGCCCAGAAATACGAGCCGGAGGCCTATACGCTGTACACCTACGGCACCATTCAGGCCTGGGTCCAGGCAGCCGAGAAGGCCAAGTCCACCGAGTGGAAGAAGGTCGCCGCCGTGCTTCGCGCCGAAAAGTTCGACACCGCCATCGGCAAGATCGGCTTCGATGCCAAGGGTGACGTCGCCGCTCCCGGATACGTCATGTATGTTTGGAAGGGCGGCAAATACGATTACGCAGATTGACGTATGGCCGGTCCAGGATTACCAAGGAAATGGGCCGGTTCGTCCGGCCCATCATCTTAAGGTTCGGGAATCAGGGGGGAGAAACGACCATGCCTTTGTCCGATACCATCGACGCCTGTGATCTGGCCCACCGGGCCTGTACCGAATCCGTCATCCACGGCATGCAGCAAGGCGGACATTCCGCCGAGTGGGAACTGATCCAGTTGCTGCTCGACTGCGCCGACATCAACGAGACCGCCGCCGACTTCATGCTGCGTTCGTCGCGCCTGCACCATCTCATCTGTCAGGTGACGGCCGAGATCAACGACAAATGCGCCAGCGCCTGTGAGAAGCTGTCCAAGGAGGATGTGCGCCTCAAGGAATGCGCCGAGGCCTGCCGCCGCGCCGCCACGGCCTGCCGCAAGACCGTCAAGAACTAGAACTGGAGCTCATGGTGAAGGACGAAACCCGCATCGTTGGCAACCTGCCCAACCTTCGCATGGAGATCGTCCATCGCCAGGATCCCGATGGCGGGGCCGAGCATATGAGTATTCATCTCTCGGCCACGCCATCATTCCAGGCGGCCGAAGCCCTGTTGTCGGGCGCCTGGAGCAACCCCTGGACCTTGTGGAGCAGCATGACCCAGGCCATGCTTGCCCCTTGGGCAGGCGCGCCATGGCTCAAGGTCCTGCCTCCCGGTAATTCCAAGTAGATGAATCCCGAAAGGACGTCCTGGCCCGCCATCCTGATGGCGGTGGGAGCGGGCGTCGCCGCCGCGTTCCAAGTGGGCAAGGCCCCCATCGCCCTGCCCTTCATCCGGGCCGAGATGGGCCTCGACCTGTCCCAGGCCGCCTGGATCTTGTCCATCTTCGCCGTGATGGGCGCTGGCGTGGGTGCGGGCATGGGCACCATGGTCACCCGTCTGGGCTCGCGCCGTTTGCTGCCGGTGGGGCTGTTCATCCTGGCGCTGGGCAGTCTGGCGGGCGGCGTTCTTCCCGGTTTTCCCGGCCTGCTGGCGGCCCGTGTGGTGGAAGGGATCGGCTATATGCTGGTGGTCATCGCCGCACCGGCGCTGATCACCTTGCTGTCCACCCCCGCCCAGCGTCAGATGGCCTTTGGCCTGTGGGGCGCCTTCATGCCCTTCGGCATGGCGGTGTCCATGACCGCCGCCCCCGCCCTGCCGCTGCTGGGCTGGCGCGGATTGTGGCTGGGCATGGCGGGGCTGCTGGTTGCCTACGGCCTGCTGGTGCATTACCGCATGCCCCGGCCGCCGAGGCCGCCGCGCCCCCTGGAAAGCCACGTGCTGCGCGACGTGGCCGATACGCTGAAAGCGCCGGGGCCGCTTTTGCTGGCCGCCACCTTCATTCCCTATTCCGCCACCTATGCGGCGCTGACCGGTTTTCTGCCCACCTTGCTGATCGAGCGCATGGGCGTCACCCCCGGCACCGCCGGACTGATGGCCGCCGGTGTCGCAGGCGTCAACATCATCGGCAATGTGGCCACCGGCCCGGCGCTTCGCTTAGGCCTTCCCCGGCGCAAGGTCATGGCCGCCGCTTTCGCGGTGATGATGGTGGGCTGTCTGGGCATTTTCCCGTCCGAGACGCCACCCAGTCTGGCCTATGGATTGTGCCTGCTGGTCAGCGCCTGCGCCGGTCTGCTGCCCGGCTGCATCCTGGGCTCGGCCTCAATCTATGCGCCACGCCTTACCCTGGTGCCCGTGACCCTGGGCCTGTTCATGCAGGGCAGCAATTGGGGGCAGTTGCTGGGCCCCGTGGTGGTGGGCGCCGCCGTCTCGGCCCATGGCTGGCCCGCCGCTTCCCTGGTGCTGGGCACCGCCACCCTGGGCGGCGTCATCCTGGCACTGGCCTTGCGCCGGGCGGGCAAGGAACCTTAATCTAAGTGGTCTGACCACAAAGGCCCGGTTCCATGCCGCTTCCCGACGACCTCCTTGCCCATTTGTCCGCCCGCTTTGGCGAGCGCTTTTCCACCGCCCTGCCCGTGCGCGAGCAGCACGGCAAGGACGAATCCCACTTCCCCGCCTGCCCGCCCGAGGCGGTGGTCTTCGCCCAAAGCACCGAGGAGGTGGCGGATGCGGTCAAGGCCTGCGCTGGCAGTGGCGTTCCGGTCATCGCCTTCGGCACCGGCACCTCGCTGGAAGGCCATGTGGCGGCGCTTCAAGGTGGAGTCTGCATCGACGTCACCGGCATGAACCGCGTGCTGGAGGTGAGGGCGGAGGATCTGGACGTCTCGGTCCAGCCCGGCGTCACCCGCAAGCAGTTGAACGAATATCTGCGCGATACCGGCCTTTTCTTCCCCATCGATCCCGGCGCCGACGCCTCCTTAGGCGGTATGGCGGCCACGAGGGCGTCGGGCACCAATGCGGTGCGCTACGGCACCATGCGCGAGAATGTGCTGTCGCTGCAGGTGGTTCTGCCCGACGGCCGGGTGATCCGCACCGCGGGCCGGGCGCGCAAATCCTCGGCCGGTTATGACCTCACCCGGCTGTTCGTGGGCTCGGAGGGCACATTGGGCATCATCACCGAGCTGACGCTGCGCCTGCACGGCATCCCCGAGGCCATCTCGGCGGCGGTCTGCCCCTTCCCCTCCATCGAAGCGGCGGTCAACACGGTGATCCTGACCATCCAGTCGGGTGTGCCGGTGGCGCGCATCGAGTTCCTGGACAAGGTGATGGTGGGCGCCGTCAACCGCTATTCCAAAACCAGTCACCAAGAGGCTCCCACCTTGTTCTTCGAGTTCCACGGCAGCCCGGCTTCGGTGCGCGAACAGGCGGAAAAGGTCGAGGCCATCGCCGCCGAGTTCGGGGCCGAAGGCTTCCAATGGGCCACCGGGACCGAGGAGCGCACCAAGCTGTGGGCGGCGCGCCACAACGCCTATTACGCCGGTGTGGCGCTTCGTCCCGGCTGCCGCGCCTGGACCACCGATGCCTGCGTCCCCATTTCGCGTCTGGCCGAATGTCTGCTGGAGACCGAGGAGGACTTAAAGACCACCTCGCTGATTTCGGCCATCGTCGGCCATGTGGGCGACGGCAATTTCCACGTCATGCTGCTGGTCGACCCGGCCAGCCCCGAGGAAGCCGCCGAGGCCGAGCGCATCAACCACCGCATCGTGCGGCGCGCCCTGGCCATGGACGGCACCTGCACCGGCGAACACGGCGTAGGCCATGGCAAGATGGCCTTTTTGGAAGAGGAATACGGCGAGGCCCTGGACGTGATGCGCGCGGTCAAGCGGGCCATCGATCCCGCCGGGATCATGAATCCCGGCAAGATCGTCATCCCTTAGCCACCCCATCTTCCATCCAGGGGATCAAGGCCGTCCGTGTGGACAAGGTTCCGGTCACCCGCTCGATGAACGGAACCTCGTATTTTCCGCGCTGAGCCAAAAGCGGATCGGTGGTGCCACTGGCCAACAGACTCTGATTGATCACCCAGGCAAAGGGCGTGATGCCCGCGCGGGCCAGATCGGCCTGAAGCCGCTCTGCCTCGTGCACCGGCGTGGCCTCGGCCAGAGTGACGATGATGGTCTTGGTAAAGACCGGATCGCGCAGGCGGGGCAGCAGCGAGCGCACCGCGTCGGGCATCTCGGCCTGGGTGCGCAGAACTTCGCGGTGATAAGCCTCGGCGGCGTCCAGCAGCAAGATGGTGTGCCCGGTGGGCGCCGTATCCAGGATGACGAAGCGGTCCTTGCCCTCGTCCACGGTGCGGGAAAAGGCGCGGAACACCGCGATTTCTTCGGTGCAGGGCGAGCGCAGATCCTCTTCCAGCATGGCGCGGCCCGCCATATCGAGATCGCCACCCGCCTTGGCCAGGACCTCATCGCGGTAACGGGCCACTTCCCATTCCGGATCGATGCGGGTCACCGTCAGACCGCGAACCTTGCCCTCGACCGCATCTTGAACATGGGCGGCGGGATCGGTGGTCGACAAGGTCACCTGATGGCCCTGGCGCGCCAGAATGATGGCAATGGCGGCGGCAACACTGGTCTTGCCCACACCACCCTTGCCCATGGTCATGACCACGCCATGACCGCCGTCGGCGATCTCGGCCACCAGGGCCTCCAGCCCACCGGGCAGGGCGATCTTGGGCATGGGCTCGTAGGCCGGGGGGCTGGTCAGCCTGCCGGCGGCCATGGCCCGAAGCGAATCGAGCCCTACCGTTCCCCTGGGCAGAAATAGCGTGTCGGTACGGGGCAACCCGGCCAATCCCGAGGGCATCCCCGCCAGGGCGTGACGACCGCGCGCCGTCATGGCATCGGCGATGGCGTCCCCCGGCTTGGCCGCGGTGAAGACGCCGTTGAGCGCAAGGCGCAGATTGCTGACACCCAGTTCGGCCAGTTCGCCACGGGTCCGTTCGGCCTCGCGCAGGGCCGAATGCTCCGGGCGGCTGACCAGGACCAGTGTGGTGGCCTTTGGATCGGCCAGTTGAGCGACGGTGGCGGCATACAGCGCCTTTTGCTTCTCCAGCCCGGCCAGTGGCCCAAGGCAGGAGGCCCCGCCGGTGGACGACGCGATGAACTCGGTCCAGGCGGACGGCAGGGTCAGCAGACGCAGAGTATGACCGGTGGGCGCGGTGTCGAAGATGACATGATCGAACTGGGCGGTAGCCGCCGGATCGCCCAGCAGTTTGGCGAATTCATCGAAGGCGGCGATCTCCACCGTGCAGGCGCCGGAGAACTGCTCCTCCATGGCCACGATGGCGGCGGCGGGCAGAATCCCGCGATAGGGGCCGACCATCCGCTCCTTGTAATCATGCGCGGCGGCTTCGGGGTCGATGTTGAGGGCGAACAGTCCGGGCGCACCGGGAATGGCGGTCGGAACCTGGGTCAGCGCCGCTCCCAGCACCTCGTCCAGGTTCGACGCCGGGTCGGTGCTGACGATCAGGACCGTCTTGCCCGCCTCGGCCAGGGCGAGGCCGGTGGCGCAAGACAGCGAGGTCTTGCCCACGCCGCCCTTGCCGGTGAAGAACAGGATGCGGGTGTCCACCGATGGCAGGGCCATCAGCAACACCCGGATTTGGGCGAGCAGCACGAGGAGCCGTCGGCCTTGACCGTGAGGCGGGGCTTAGGGGTCAAGCCAAGCTTGGCCGCCAACTGGTCGCGCGACAGGTGAACACCGGTCGAGACGATGTGACCGTCCACCGCAATGATCGGCAGCCGATCCATGCCCGCCTCCATCTCCTTGAGCACCAATGGATTGGCGGCAAAGGCCTGGGGCTCGGTGCCCAGGTTGTAGCGCTGGACGGTGACGCCCTGCTCGGCCACCCATTTCAGATCGGCGGCGAAAGTCACCAGGGCCGGATCGACCTCGGGACCGCACACACCGGTGGAGCAGCACATGGCGGGGTCATAGACTTCGAGCTTTGTCATGATGGTCTCTCCTACAAAAGGCGCTTTCCCTGAGCATCCACCACCTGCTCCCCATCTTCCTTGGTGAAGGCGCCCTTTTGCGGCTGGGGCAGGATGTCCAAGACCACCTCGGACGGGCGGCAGAGCTTGACACCCAGGGACGTGACCACGATGGGGCGGTTGATCAGAATGGGATGGGCCATCATGGCGTCGATCAATTGGTCATCGCCGAGCGCCGCATCGTCCAATCCCAGATCCGCATAGGGCGTGCCCTTCTTGCGCAGCAGGTCGCGGGGGGCAATGCCCATACGGCCGATCAGAGCCACCAGTTCGTCCCGGCTGGGCGGGGTCTGCAGATATTCGATGACCCGGGGCTCCTCTCCCGAATTGCGGATCAGCCCCAGCGTGTTGCGTGACGTCCCGCAAGCCGGGTTGTGATAGATGGTGATGGTGGATTGGTTGCTCATGCTCATGACACCTTGGATTCGTACCAGCCCTTGCTGGCATTGACGAGTTTGACCACCGACAGCATCACCGGCACCTCGATCAGCACGCCGACCACGGTGGCGAGCGCCGCACCCGACTGAAAGCCGAACAAACTGATGGCGGCGGCCACGGCCAGTTCGAAGAAGTTGGAGGCTCCGATCAGGGCCGACGGCCCGGCAACGCAATGGGCGACACCCAGCTTCTTGTTCAAGAGATAGGCCAGCCCGGAATTGAAATAGACCTGGATGGTGATGGGCACCGCCAGCATGGCGATGACCAGGGGCTGCTTAATGATCTGCTCGCCCTGGAAGCCGAACAGCAGCACCAGGGTGGAGAGCAGCGCCACCAGGGACAGCGGCCCCAGCATCGCCAGGGTCCCGGCGAGGGCTTGCGGCCCTCGGGCCAGCAGGGCCTTGCGCCAGAGTTGTGCCACGATCACCGGCACCACGATGTAGAGCACCACCGACAGCAGCAATGTGTCCCACGGCACGGTGATGGAGGACAGGCCCAGCAACAGCCCGACCATGGGAGCGAAGGCGAAGACCATGATCAGATCATTGACCGCCACCTGTGACAGGGTGAAATGGGGCTCGCCATTGGTCAGGTTGGACCAGACGAACACCATGGCGGTGCAAGGCGCGGCGGCCAGCAGGATCAGCCCGGCGATATAGGAATCAATCTGATCGGCGGGCAGATAGGGCTTGAACAGATGGCTGACGAAAATCCAGCCCAGCAGCGCCATGGAGAACGGCTTGACGCCCCAATTGATGAAGAGCGTCACGCCGATGCCCTTCCAATGCTCACGCACCTGATGCAGCGCCCCGAAGTCGATCTTGAGCAGCATGGGAATGATCATCAGCCAGATCAGCACCGCCACTGGCAGATTGACCTGGGCCACTTCCATTCGCCCGATGGCCTGGAAGGGGCCGGGCAGCCAATGGCCCAGGGCCACGCCAGCTACGATGCACAGCCCCACCCACAGGGTCAGAAAGCGCTCGAACAGGTTCATGGCGGGCTTGGCCGCCACTTCGCATTGGACAGACATCACACCTCTCCCGCCCGATCCGGGCCCAATTCAATCAGGCGCCGAACCTTGGCCTCGATCATGGCATAGACCTTGCGGAACTCGGCCAGCCTCTCCTCTTGGCTGCCCTCGACCGCCGCCGGATCGGGAAACCCCATGTGCACCTTGGACGGGTGGCCCGGCCAGATGGGGCAGACTTCACCAGCGGCGTTGTCGCAAACGGTGATCACCAGATCCATGACCGGCGCGCCAGCCGCAGCGAACTCGTCCCAGGACTTGGAACGGTAGCCCTCGGTCGGCAGGCCCTTCTCGGCCAGCACCTCCAGCGACAGGGGATTGACCTTGCCGGTGGGATTGGAGCCAGCGCTAAAAGCCCGCCACTTCCCACCCCCCAAATGGTTGATCAGGGCCTCGCCCAGAACAGAGCGGGCGGAATTGCCGGTACACAGCACGAGGACATTGGTCACGGAATCGGCCATGGGTCTTGCCTTGTGGAAGCGGTCAGGTGCGGCTCTTGCCGATCTCGTCCAGGTGCTTCTGCAACGAGAGACGGTCGAGGGATTGGATCGGCAGGGCGGAAAAGATGCTGATACGGTTATTCAGCATGCGCATCACGTCGGCGGTCAGCGCCGCCTTCTCGGTAACGCTACCCTCGCAGGCCACGGGGTCGGGAACTCCCCAATGGGCAGTCATGGGCTGGCCCGGCCAGACGGGGCAGACTTCGCCAGCGGCGTTGTCGCAGACGGTAAAGACGAAATCCAGCTCGGGCGCGCCCGGCCCGGCGAACTCCTCCCACGACTTGGACCGGAAGGCATCGGTGGGAAAGTTCAGCTTCTTCAGCAGATTGAGAACCGTCGGGTCGATGTGTCCCTTGGGCTGGCTACCGGCGCTGAACGCCTTGAACTTGGTGCCGCCTTCCCGGTTGAGGATGGCTTCGGCCATGATGCTGCGCGCCGAATTGCCGGTGCACAGGAACAGCACATTGAAGGTCTTCTGGCTCATGGTGATCCCCCACAGCAGGTGGATTGCGCCCGAGCATTCGAAACCAGCGCCGCCCGTCCCTGGTCGCATAGGACCTGGACCGGAACTGCGTTGACCTCCTCCAGAACCCGCCGGTCCTCGGCCGTGGTGGGGTCATCCTCCAAGGACGACCGGACCAGATCGAGGAAGGAACGGGCATAAGGGTTGAAGTCGCGTTCGGCCAAGCGATAGTAGACCCACTTGCCGTCCCGGCGCTGCTGAAGCAGTCCGGCGGTCTTTAGCGCCGCCAGATGCTTGGAAATGGTGGCGGGCGCAAGCTCCAGCACCGTGGTGATCTGGCAAACGCAAAGCTCGCCCCTTTCCAGCAGCTTCAGGATACGGACCCGGCTGGGATCGGCGACGGCTTTGGCGACGGTTTCGAATGTCTCGAGCATGGGGGAACGCTACGGTCATTTCGCTGAATGGCAAAATGATACATTCATGACAAAGCGGAAGCAAGTCGGACGGCGCGGAGAAAAATCAGGAATGATCGTGTCCATAGACCACGGTCATGTGGACAGAGGGCGGCGGCCTCAGGCGGCGGCAGAGCCCAGATCGCAGATCAAGGGATAAAGCTGATCGACGATCAGTTGAACCGTCGCCATATCCAGGTTGGGCATCATGGCGGTCAGCACGGCCGTGGCGGCGGAGCGCTGCGCGAAGGGATCGAGGCCGCCCTTGCGGGCGTCGGTCACCGCGCTGGTGATGATCTCTCGAAGGGATGGGTCCATGATCGGCCTGCGGCAAAGAAGGTTGCAGTAACTCTACTGCAACCTTGCCTCACCCGGCGCCAGCACTCCACCCGCGAAAGGGAAGGAGTTGTAAGGGGCTGTGACGTGAAGATTCAATGCCTTCCCATGACATCGCGATAGGCATGCCAGCTGGCATGGGCCACCACGGGCAATGCCACGATCATGCCGACGAAGGCGGTGGCCATGCCAAAGAAGGTCACCACGGCGATGGTGGCGGCCCAGCCGATCATGGTGCGCCAATTGACCCGCACGGCATAGACGCTGAACTCCATGGCTTCCATGACGCCCACATCGCGATCGAGCAACATGGGCATGGCGAAGACACTGATGGAAAACGCGATCACCGCCAGCGCGCCGCCCACCAGGGTTCCCACCATCAGGAAGCGGAAGGATTCGGGACGCAGCACCACATCCTCGATGAAATTGCCCAGCGGCAAGGGCATGCCCGGCGGGTAGAACAGGGCGAAGACCACCAGCCCGGCCAAGAGCCAGGCCATCAACAAGATGGACAGGACCAGACCCATATTGCCGATCTGGTCCAGGCGGGATTTGACGCCACCCAACACCAGACCGAGGCTGATGGGCTCGCCCGTTTCGGTGCGGCGGCTGATCTCGTAGAGGAAGACCGCCGCCAGCGGGCCGACCAGCATGAAACCGGCCGCCATGGCGAACAGCAAGGACCCCATGCCGAGCGCGTTGAGCACCACGAAGAGCGTCAGGCCGATTCCGGCATAAAGCGCTCCAAAGCCTAGACTGAGCAATGGATTGCGCCAGACGTCGCGCCAACCCGCGTTGAGCCACTCGGAAGCCTGGGCTGGCGTGACCAGCCGGACATCGGGATGAAGGGAATGGACGGCCATGGAAATCATCGTAAGCCCCCTTGTATTAAGGAGTGTCCCACCGCTCTTGCATGGCAAGGGGGGCACTGCCGACTTACTATGTGGAAATTGGCAGGACTCTAAACAAGCCCCCCATATGTTTAGCCACTCGACATTCGCCTCCGGTCTGCCCAATCTTGATATCAGGACCAATACAGGAGACGGGAATGAGGCTTATCTCCACGGCGATTGCCGCCGGTTTGCTGCTGATGGCCCCGCAAGCCGGGGCCGCGACCCTGATCACCGAGGCCGAGGCTGCCCTGCCTGCCGCCGCGGGTGGCGTGACCCTGCGCGGCATCACGAGAGGCCCCACGGTCAAGCTGGTCAACCCGGCCGAAACCAAGTCGCCCTTCGACCTCAAGGTGAAGTTCGAACCCCATGGCGGTGCCGCCATCGAGCCCGGCTCCATCAAGGTGGTCTATCTGAAATCACCCATCGTCGATATCACCGACCGGGTGAAGCCGTTCGTCTCTCTCACCGGCATCGACATGGCCAAGGCGGAAATACCCGCCGGTCGCCATTCCATCCGCATCGACGTCAAGGACAGCGAAGGACGGGCGGGCAGCACCACGGTGGAACTGACGGTCACCAAATAGGATTTGTCATTCCGACGACCACCGGGAGGAGGAATCTCCGCCTGGAAGGGCGATGCTGGCTCTGCAAGGCTGGATCAGGACGAGATCCCTCGCCTCAGCTCGGGATGACGGCTTGCGTCATTCCCACAATTTGCGCATGCCCGAGATGATGGAGGCCGCGCCCGTCACCACCGGCACCACCGTGCCGATGGTTCCGGCCAGGGTTTGGATGCGCTTTTCCAATTGGCTCCGGCTCTCGTTTTCCGGTGATGTCAGCTTGGCCAGCGAACCGGCCATGCGGCGCACCATGGAATCGGCAGCCCGCTCGGACTTCAGCGGCATCAGCCAATGGACGATCAGCGCGCCGGTGACATAGCTGAGAAAGATGGAAAAGGCGTATTCCACCACTTCGCGCCATTCCCGCCCGTCCTGGGGCAGGATGGGCTGGGAATCCATCAGGCCGGTAATTGCCAGCATGCCCAGGACCGAGGCACAGGCGATGACGGCACCCAGAATGATCTGAACGGCCAGCCGGTTGCGCCCCTTGAACGAAGCCATGGCGGCAAAGGGCAAGGGAAGAAGCAGGGATAAAAGGCGGATCACCCAGGTTTTCAGGTCCAGCACCATGACCACCAGCAGATGGGTGGCCATCAAGGCGATGACCGGCAAGAACAGCGCGATCAGCACGCCGCGCAGCCATTCGCCCCAGTGGCTGCGCCGTTCTGGCGGCTCCTTGGGCTCGGGGCTGGCGGAAACGACGTCAACGGGCCGCGCTTCTAAAGCCGCGATACGGTCCTTCAGGACCTCGATCTCGGACTTGGCCTCTTCCAGCGCCTCGACCTTCGCCGCCATGGCGCGCAACTGATCAAGCACTGGTCGGACAATGGAAAGGTCTCGGCGGCAATGCTTGCAGACGACGGCCTCGTCCTTGATTTCCTCGGCACAAAATGGACAGTTCACGGCGCGCACGCTCCCAACGAAGTCGTGAGCCAGCATAGACGAATCTGCATTCGTCGCCTATTGCGGTTGTGTGGCGGACGCAAAACCAATACACATTTGAGCCAGCAATTGTCGAAAGAGGCTGACTTGGCGACCACGCGAACCAGAAAGACCGCATCCGGCAAGACGTCGGCCAAGGGTCTGCCTGCGCCGCCTTCGCCCCTGTCGGGCATGGAACTGGACATTCTAGACGACATCGTCGGCTATCGCCTGCGCCGCGCCCAGGTGGTGGTCTATCAGGATTACGTCCGGACCGTGGGTTCGCTGGATATCCGGCCCTCCCAGTTCGCCGCCATGACCATCATCGGCGCCAATCCCGGCCTGTCCCAGACCACGCTGGCCGCCACCATGGGCATCGACCGCTCGGGCGCGGTGATTCTCATCGACGCCCTGGAAGGCAAGGGACTGGCCAGCCGCGTCCCCTCGCCCGTGGATCGCCGCACCTATGCCATCATGCTGACCGAGGCCGGGCAAAAGACCCTGGCCGAGTTGAAGCGTCTGGTGGCCGAGCATGATCTGCGCATCACATCCAAGCTGTCCGATGCCGAGCGGGCGGTTCTGCGCGACCTGCTGCACCGCCTCTACACCCCCTAAGCTCTCGGATTGTCATCCCGACGCCACAGGCGGGGGGGATTCCCTCCTGGAACAACGTCACCGAACCGGAACTGCCGCGCCAGGAGGAGATCCCGCGCCTGCGCTCGGGATGGCACCTTCCACGCCCTAGATTGTTGACTAGGTCAACTGTTGTTGTTCGCAAATATTTACCTTTACCGCATTTTCGAAGATGGCTAGACTGGTGGTAATCCGGGAACTACCCGTGTCACCGCGTCACAGGCGCGGCATAAAAACAAGGGAGTGCGTCATGTCGTACAATGTCGAGATCCCCTATGGCTGCTATTGGTCCACGCCGTTCGCGCGCTGGCAGGGAGCCTATGCCAATCTCCATTCCATGGAATTCGCCGCCCATGTGGCCAAGGCCGAACTGGCCAAGCGGCAGATCCCGGCCAGCGTCTTCGACGCGGCGGTGATGGGCATCTCGGTGCCGCAGAAGCACTCGTTTTTCGGCACGCCCTGGCTCGCCTCCATGCTGGGCGCCGGACAGGTGGGCGGCCCGACCATCTCCCAGGCCTGCGCCACCGGCGTGCGCTGTCTCCAGGTCGCCACTCAGGAAGTCAATGACGGCATCGCTGGCGTGTCCCTGGTGCTGACCCTGGACCGCACCTCCAACGGCCCGCATGTGTTCTATCCCAAGCCTGCGGCCCCCGGCGGCACCGGCGATTCCGAGAATTGGGTGATGGACAATTTCGGCTTTGACCCGGTGACCACCAAATCCATGTTGGTCACCGCCGAGAACACCGCCCGCGAATTCGGCCTGAATACGCAAGAGCAGCATGATCTGGTGCTTTATCGCCAGGAGCAGTACGCCGCCGCCACGGCCAATGACAGCGCCTTCCTCAAGCGCTTCATGACGCTGCCCTTCGACGTGCCGACCCCCAATTTCAAGAAGGTCGCCGGGACCTTGGACGGTGACGAGGGCGTCACCATCTCCACCGCCGAGGGCTTGGCCAAGCTGAAGCCGGTTCTGCCCGATGGCACCATCACCTTCGGCTGTCAGACCCACCCGGCCGACGGCAATGCGGCGCTGATCGTCGCCAATCCCGACAAGGCCCGTGAGTTGTCCAAGAACAAGGCCATCCGCGTGCGCATCCTGGGCTTCGGCCAGAAGCGGGTCGAGCCCGCCTATATGCCCAAGGCCCCCGCCCCTGCCGCCCAGGCGGCCCTGAAGCAGGCCGGAATCAGCCTGAGCCAGGTCAGCGTCATCAAACTGCACAATCCCTTCACCGCCAATGATTTCGCCTTCGCCCGCGCGCTGGAAATCGATGTGAAGAGCTTCAACAATTTCGGTTCGTCCCTGCTCTGGGGCCATCCCCAGTCGCCCATGGGCACGCGTGGCATCATCGAGGTGATCGAGGAGCTGGCGCTCAAGGGCGGCGGCTACGGCCTGTTCTCCGGCTGCGCCGCAGGTGATTCCGCCATGGCCGTGGTGCTTCAGGTCACTGACGCCTGACCCACTGGCGCCTGATTTCGAACCGACACGAATTCTTTCAAGGAACCGACATCATGAGCGACGTCGTTACTCTTTCCGTCTCCGACCGTATCGCCACCGTCACCATCGACTCGGCCCCCGTGAACGCCGCCGACTATCCGGTGCGCGCCGGGCTGCAAAAGGCCTTCACCGATCTGGCCGCTCGTACCGATTTTGACGCTGTGCTGGTCATTTGCGCCGGGCGCACCTTCATGGCGGGCGCCGATATCGGCGAATTCGATACCGGCATCAAGGCCCCTCACCACCAGGATCTGTTCAATCTGGTGGAAAGCTGCGCCAAGCCCGTGGTCGCCGCGTTGCACGGCACCGCGCTGGGCGCCGGAACCGAACTGGCCATGGCCTGCCACTACCGCATTGCCGACAAGGGCGCGCGTATCGGCCTGCCCGAACTCTCGCTGGGCATCATTCCGGGCGCGGGCGGCACCCAGCGCGCGCCCCGTCTGATCGGTCTGGACGCGGCCATGGATCTGGTGCTGTCGGGCAAGCCCCTGCCCGCGCCGAAGGCCCTCGAACTGGGTCTGGTGGACGAGATCGCCGCGGGCGACCTCAACGCCGCCGCCCTGGCGTTTGCCAAGAAGCTGGTGGCCGAGGGCAAGGGCGTGCGCCGCACTTGCGACATGACCCCCAAGGATGCCGACAAGGCCGCCGAGATCGTCGCCGCCCGGCAGGCCCAGGTGGCCAAGACCATGAAGAACCGCACCTCGCCCGTAAAAGCGCTGGAAGCCATGGCCGCCACCACCTCGCTGTCCTTCAAGGAAGGCCTGAAGCTGGAAGCCGACATCTCCAAGCAGTTGGAGCATGCGGTCGAGGCCCGCGCCATGCGCCACCTGTTCTTCGCCGACCGCGAAGTGCGCAAGATCCCCGGCATCACCAAGGACATCAAGGCGCGCCCCATCCGCAAGGTGGGCATTATCGGCGCCGGAACCATGGGCGGCGGCATCGCCATGTGCTTCGCCAATATCGGCGTGCCAGTGACCATCATCGACGTCTCGGACGAGAATCTCCAGCGGGGCCTTGGCGTCATCCGCAAGAACTACGAGCGTTCGGTGTCGCGCGGCTCGCTCTCGCAGGAACAGCTTGAAAGCCGCATGGGCCTGCTCTCGGCCAGCACCGATTACGCCGCCCTGAAGGATGCCGATCTGGCCATCGAGGCGGTGTTCGAGAAGATGGAACTGAAGAAGGACATCTTCGCCAAGCTCGACGCCGTCCTGCCCGCGGGCGCCATTCTTGGCACCAATACTTCGACGCTCGACATCGACGAGATCGCCAATACCACCAAGCGTCCGGCGGATGTCATCGGCCTGCACTTCTTCAGCCCCGCCAATGTGATGCCGCTGCTGGAGATCGTTCAGGGCAAGCAGACCGCCATGGACGTTCTGCTCACCGCTCTCGACATGGCCAAGCTGATCAAGAAGACCGGTGTGGTCTCCAAGGTCTGCTACGGCTTCATCGGCAACCGCATGATGGACCCCTATGGCCGCGAGGCCGAGCGCATGGTGCAAGAAGGCGCCACGCCGGCCGAAGTGGACGGCGCGCTGGAGGAATGGGGCATGGCCATGGGCATCCTGGCCGTCTACGACATGGCCGGTGTGGAAGTGGGCGAGAACACCCGCATCGCCAATCCGCACATGGTCCCCAAGGACCCCAGCTTCTACCGCTGCTCCACCCTTCTGGTGGCCAACAAATGGCTGGGCCAGAAGGTGGGGCGCGGCTATTACCGCTATGAGGGCGGCAAGCGCGCCTCCTGCCCCGAGGTCATCGAGATGATGCATGCCGAGGGCAAGCGCCTGAACGTGCCGAGCCGCAAGCCGGGCAAGCAGGAGATCCTGGACCGCTGCCTCTTTTCCATGATCAACGAAGGCGCCAAGCTGCTGGAAGAAGGCATCGCTTTGCGCGCCTCCGACATCGACGTGGTCTATACCGCGGGCTACGGCTATCCCCGTTATCGCGGCGGCCCGATGTTCTATGCCGACACAATCGGCCTGAAGGTGATCTACGACAAGATCGTGGAATTCCAAAAGACCCTGGACCCGCAGTACTGGACCCCCGCCCCTCTGCTGGAGAAGCTGGCCAAGTCCGGCTCCACCTTCGCCCAATGGGATGCGTCCAACCGCAAATAGATCATCCTCCCGGATGAACCCTGGGACCCGTAGGCCTTGCGCCTCGGGTCCCTTTTTTTGTCAGGCCCACGCAATGCGGCCCCATAATTCGGCCATTTTCGGGGTATGAAGTTCCCAGACCAAATGATTCCGGGAGAAAGCCATGTCCGAGCGCCGCCGTAACGTCCTGCTGCGTTTCGCCGCCGTCTTGGCCGTTGCGGCCCCTCCCCTTGCCTCGCCAGCATGCGCGGCGGAGGACGCAATCCCGTCCGGCCCACCGCCCAATTTCCGCTCAGTGGCCGAAGCGCGCGAAATCGAACTGCCCTTCGACAGCGACAGACTGGATCTGAATGCAAAGGCCAAGGCGATCCTGGACGGGGTGGCCGAGGAGTTGAAGCGCAACAGCACCCTGACCGCCATCCTTGCGGGCCATGCCGATGACCGGGGAAGCCGCGAATACAACCTGGCCCTGGGCGAGCGCCGCGCCGAGGCGGTGAAGACCTATCTGGCCGTCCATGGCGCGCCGGTCGAGCGCATGGCGGCCATTTCCTACGGCAAGGAACAGCCGCGCGACACCAGCGGCACCAAGGCGGCCCGAGCCGCCAACCGGCGCGTCGTCGTCAGGCTGGAACAGCACTGAGACTTTATGTTTGCCCCTCACCGGGCGCGCGCCTGTGCGCGCTTGGCCGCGGCCTCAAGGGCCGCAGGTCGCGGCATGCATCACATTTGACGCATGCTGCTCACACGGCATAGCCCAGGCGCAAGGCGCCCCAGTGGCGCCCCTTCACCATGATGGGCGAGGAAACGTCGATCATCAGCACGCTCTTGTCACCCATCTGCCGCCGATAGGTCTGGACCAGCGACGGCTTGGACGTATTGCGCGCGGCGGCCAGCCCGGTGGGATCGGTGAACATGCGCCGGTTGCGGCAATTGGCGTCGTTCCACACCGGATCGCTGCCCTGGGGCTGGGAGAATTTGGTGTTGTGGGTGGGCAGATAGCCGTTGCGGTCGACGCCGACGCAGAACACCGCCTTGGGGAATTGGACCAGGGCCTTTTCCTGAACCTCGGGAAACAGCCGGTCGGTGAGATCGGCGAAGGGCGCCGAGACCTGCTGCGGTGACGTGCCTGGGATGGGCTGATAGGTTTCGTCGAACAGCTTTTCCAAACTGATCTCGCCCCGCTCCACGGCACTCTCCAACCGGCGGGAAAGATCGGCGGCCCCGGTCTTGACGAATTCGGCGAAGGCCAAATCGTCGTTATGGGTCATCTGCTCTTCGTCCTTGATGGCGGCCAGGAAGGAATCCACCTCGGCATGCAACGAATCGGCCTTGGCCGACAATTGCCGGGCGGAGTCCAGGACGTCGGCGGCAATCTGACCGCTGGACGAGGTCGCCGCACTCACCGACTGGATGCTGTCGGTCACCGTCAAGGCCCCCACTGCCGCCTGCTGAACGTTACGGGCGATTTCCTGGGTGGCGGAATCCTGCTGATCCACCGCCTGGGCGATCTCGGCGGAGATGGCGTCGATCTCGGTGATGGTGCCGTTGATATGGGCGATGGCGCCCACCGCCGCATTGGTGCGGCTTTGGACAACGCTGATCTGGCTGGCGATCTCCTCGGTGGCCCTGGCGGTCTGGGTGGCCAGGGTCTTGACCTCGCCCGCCACCACGGCGAATCCCTTGCCCGCCTCGCCGGCCCTGGCCGCCTCGATGGTGGCGTTGAGCGCCAGAAGATTGGTCTGGGCGGCGATGGAATTGATCAGATCCACCACTTCGCCAATGCGCTGAGTGGCCTCGGCCAGGCCGCGCACGATATCGGTGGCTTCCTCGGATTCGCGGGCCGCGGTACGGGCCATGGAACTGGAATGGCTGACCCGGCGGCCGATTTCCTTGATGGAGGCCGACAGTTCCTCGGCACCCGCCGCCACTGAATTGACATTGTCGGAGGCCTGGGCGGCGGCGTTGGACACGGCCTCGGATTGCAGTTTCACCGTCTCGGAGATGGAAGCCATCTCGCCCGCCGTCTTTTGCATATGGCCGGAGGCATCGACCACCGCCTCCAGGGTTCCGGTAACGCTGGCTTCGAACCGGGCGGCGTGTTGTTCCATGGCGATGCGCCGCTGTTCCTTGGCCTCCTGATCGGCCTGCTGGGCCCGTTCGAGTTCGTGGGCGCGGCGCTTGTTGGCCTTGAACACCTCCACCGCCGCCGCCATTTCAGCGATTTCGTCGCCGCGGTCGAGGAAGGGCACGTTCACGTCCAGATCATCGCCAGCCAGGCGGCCCATCACACGGGTGATCTCGCTCACCGGCCCGGCGATCATGCGGCCCATGGCCAGAGTGGCCAGCGCCCCGATCAGCAGGAAGATTCCGAGGACCAGGGCATAATTCACTTCCGTGGACGCGGCCAGGGAAGCGGTATCGCGATAATCTTCGGCGGCGCGGGACGCGGCCTGGGACGCCAATCCCCTCAGATCGGCGCGCAACCCGTCATATTCGATCTCGGTGGCGCCCATCATGGACAGAGCGGTGATATGGTCGCTGTCATACATGCCAAGAACGTCACCGGCGGCCAGGACGTAATCCTTGACGTGCTTGGCCATGGCGGGCTCGGCGGCCATGGCCTTGAGCAATTGGTTGGCCTTGTCGCTGAAGGCTTTCACATCGGCGTTCAGCTGTTTGTCCAGCTGGGCGATCTTGTCCTTGTCCTCCTTGGCCGCCTTCCAGCCCAGAATGCGATACAGATTCGACTCGATGGTCGCCGCCATTCCATCAAGTTCAGCCGCCGCACGGCTATTGGCGAAGGAGGTGTTGACCATGGAGTCCATGGCCAGATTCTGCCGCGCCATGGCGAAGTGAAAGACCACCCCCAGCACCAGCATCGAGGTGATCAAGATGGCGGGTGCGACGAAAACTTTAATGAGAATCCGGGCATTGGCAATCAAGGCAAGCATTAAACCCTCCCAGGCCCATGGTCGCGTTATCCCCCTTCTCTTAATTCTGGAAGGGTTGCGCACGAAGCGCGTTGGAGCGACCGGAACGACCTGACTCCGAGCCTACATGCTTCACCTCCGTTTCGCCATAGCGCCGAAGCGAAACTGCGTCATATCCATCTCCCCTGGTCAGACGCTTTCAACCCTGGTTCACTATGGCCATGACCAAGGACGCCATTCGCATCACCGATCTGGGCGACACCGCCTTTAATGTCGAGTTCGGCGACGCCATCGATCCCGTCACCAATGCAAAGGTGACGGCGCTGGCCGGTGCCGTGCGCCTTGCCCGCCAAGGCGGCGGCCTTGCCGGTCTGGTGGAAACCATTCCCACCTTCCGTTCGCTGATGATCCAATACGATCCGCTGGCCGCCGACCGGGCCGGGCTGGAAGCCGAAATCCTTGCCCTGGCCCGCGCAAACGCCGAGGCACCCACGGCCAAGGGCCGAAGCTGGGTCATTCCCGCCTGCTATGACGCGGATCTGGGCGAGGATCTGGACCAACTGGGCCAGCGGGCGGGTCTGTCGCGAGACCAGATGATCGGCCTGCATACGGGGACCGAGTTCACGGTTCATATGCTGGGCTTCATGCCCGGCTTCGCCTATATGGGCGGCCTGCCCGAAGCCCTGCGCCAGCCGCGACGCGCCTCGCCCCGCCTCAAAGTGCCGCCGGGCTCGGTGGCGGTGGCCGAGTCCTTATGCGCCGTCTACCCTTGGGAAAGCCCTGGCGGCTGGCATCTGATCGGCCAAACTCCGGTGAGATTCTTCGACAATACCCGCAGTCCGCCCGCCCTGCTGGCCGCGGGCGACCGGGTGCGCTTTCGCGCCATGGACCGGGCCGAGTTCGAGGCCGCCCGCAAAGATCCCAGCCCGCTGATGCCGGAGGGAAGCTGACCATGCCCAATGGTCTCGAAATCATCCATCCCGGCCTTTTCACCACCATCCAGGACCTGGGCCGTTTCGGCTTCCAGGATCTGGGAGTGCCCCCGTCCGGCGCCCTGGACACTATCGGCTTGCGCCTGGCCAATGCCCTGGTGGGAAATGCGGCGGGCGAGGCCTGCCTGGAAATCAGCTATATGGGGCCGGTGATCCGCGTCGCCGTGGACTCGGTGCGCATCGCCGTATCGGGTAAGGTCCGGCTGGCCATCGCCGATGGCGGAACGCCCCGGCCGGTAGACTCCAACCGTTCGCACCGGCTCAAGCGCGGCGACACCCTTACCGTCGGCGCGGTGGACGGGGCATCCACCGCCTATCTTGCCATCGAGGGCGGTTTCGCCCTCGCTCCCGTGATGGGCAGCCTGTCAAGCTATGGCCGCGCCGGGCTGGGGCCGCTGGGCGGGCGGCCCCCGGCGGCGGGAACCATCCTCCCGCTCCGCCTCGCCCAATGCCGCGACGCCGAGGACGTCACCTTCGCCAAGCCCATGGATTACGGCCAGGGCCCCATCCGGGTGGTGCTTGGCCCCCAGGCCGACGCCTTCACCCAAGACGCCGTCGCCACCTTGCTGGCATCAATCTACCGCGTCACCCAGGAGGCCGACCGCATGGGCCTGCGCCTGGAAGGCTCCAAACTGGCTCATCGCGCCTCGGCGGATATTGCCTCAGACGGGCTGGTCAGCGGCTGTATCCAGGTGCCGGGCAGCGGCGCGCCCATCATCGTGCTGGCCGATCATCAGACGGTGGGCGGCTATGCCAAGATCGCCACGGTGATCTCGGCCGATCTGCCCCGGCTGGGGCGCGTCGTGCCGGGAACCTCTCTCACCTTCGCCGCCCAAAGCGTGGCCGAGGCCGAAGCCATCCGCCGCGCCCAGGAGCGTGAGATCGAACGGCTGATCCGTGGGATCATTCCCGTCCCGTCCACAGGCGTCGATCTCGACGCCCTCTATGGCGCCGACCTGATCTCGGGCATGGTGGACGCGGTCAGCGGACAGGGAAGGTAGCGGCCATCATGCTGCGCGTGGATTTGAATTCCGATCTTGGCGAGGCCATGGGCGATGACGAGGCCATGCTGGGCATCGTGTCGTCCGCCAATATCGCCTGTGGCTTCCATGCCGGAAATGCCATGGTCATGACCCATACCGTGCAGGCAGCCCTGGCCAAGGGCGTGGGCATCGGCGCCCACCCCGGCTATGCCGACCTCGAAGGCTTCGGGCGGCGCCCCATGGCCCTGTCATCGGCCGAGATCGAGGCCATCATGGCCTATCAGATCGGCGCCCTCCAAGGCATCGCCAAGGCCCACAATGCCATGGTCCGCCACGTCAAACCCCACGGAGCGCTGAGCAACCTTGCCGCCATCGACCTTGAGGTCGCCCTGTCGGTGGCACGCGCCATCCACGCCAGTGATCCCGGCCTGATCTTCCTGGCCCCTGCCGGTTCAGCCATGGTCACCGCCGGGCATAAGCTCGGACTATTCGTGGCCGAAGAAGTCTTCGCCGACCGCAATTACGACGATCACGGCAATCTGGTGCCCCGCTCCCACCCCCAGGCCATGGTCCACGACCCGAACCAAGCCGCCGCCAATGTGCTGCGCATGGTGACCCAAGGACTCTTGCGCTCGGTCAACGGCAAGGACATACCCTGCCGCGCCCAGTCGGTCTGCGTCCATGGCGACGATACGAACGCCGTCACCCTGGCCCGCCACCTACGCGAGACGCTCACCGCTGCGGGGGTAGACATCGTGCCGCTGGCCGGTTTGGCGTAGGTTATCCTTCGGAAGAGCCTTGGGCTCCGCCCAAACCCGCCAAAGGGCAAGGCCCTTTGGGAACCCCGTCGATTTACCCTGGGGAATAGTGAGGGGACCCACCGCCCCCTCACGCGTGATTATCCAAGAAAGGACATGAAGATGCGAGCAGCGCGGATCAGCGCACCCACATCCACTTTGCATCGGAACGTTATGGCGATATCCACCATATGCGTCTCCACTGACTGAGTGTCATTTGAGAAATCGCACAGATGGGCGAGGTCTGCTGACGTTTAGCGCCCGATGCACAGTTGGACGAGTCCTGTGGATTTTAGCGTCCGCACACGGTTCGGCGAGACCCGGTGATATTTAGCGCCTGATTGAGAATACGTAACGGGTCGCAGCAAGGCAAGAAAATCGAGAGCGTATCCCCAGAATCAACTCCACGACCCGGTTCCCAAAGGGCCCCGCCCTTTGGCGGGTATGGGCGGAGCCCATGAACTCGGCGACAGCCGATCTCGTTCGCCCATGAAAAAAGGGGGCCGAAGCCCCCTTCTCACTCTTTCACGGAACAGAACGGGCCTCAGCCCTCCTTGACCTCTTTCTTCGGCTTGGGCAGGTCCACCTTGATGTGGAGTTCGCGCAGGCGTTCCATGGTGATTTCGGCGGGCGCCTGCATGAGGAGGTCCTGGGCCTGCTGGTTCATGGGGAACAGGATGATTTCCCGGATATTGGGCTGATCGGCCAGCAGCATGACGATGCGATCGACGCCGGGGGCGGAGCCGCCGTGGGGCGGTGCGCCGAACTTGAAGGCGTTGAGCATGCCGCCGAAATGCTCTTCCACATGGGCGGCGGAGTAGCCAGCGATCTCGAAGGCCTTGTACATGATGTCGGGGCGGTGGTTCCGGATGGCGCCCGAGGACAGTTCGACGCCGTTACAGACGATGTCGTACTGATAGGCGTTGATGGTCAGCGGGTCCTGATTGAGGAGCGCGTCCATGCCGCCCTGGGGCATGGAGAAGGGATTGTGGGAGAATTCCACCAGGCCCGTCTCCTCGTTGATTTCGTACATGGGGAAATCGACGGTCCAGCAGAACTTGAAGACGTCCTTTTCCAACAGGTCCAGTTCGTTGCCGATCTTGGTGCGGACCAGACCGGCGAATTTGGCGGCGGGCAGTTCCTTGTCGCAGGCGAAGAACACCGCGTCGCCATCCTTGAGATTGGCGGCGGCCTTGATGGCCTCGACACGGGCGGGTTCCAGGTTCTTGGCGATGGGTCCCTTGGGACCATCGGCGGCGAACTGGATATAGCCCAGGCCACCGGCGCCGTTCTCGCGCGCCCATTCGTTGAGCTTGTCGAACCAAGATCGCGGCTGACCGGCGGCGCCCGGCGCGGGGATGGCGCGCACCACGGACCCCTTGTCCACCAGCTTGGCGAACAGGCCGAAGCCGGAACCCCGGAAGGGCTCGGTCACATCGGCGATGATGATGGGGTTGCGCAGATCGGGCTTGTCCGAGCCGTATTTCAGCATGGCATCGGCATAGGTGATGCGGGGGAAGGGCGCGGGCGTCACGGCGCGGCCCTTGCCGAATTCCTTGAACACGCCTTCCAGCACCGGCTCGATGGCGGCGAAGACGTCGTCTTGGGTGACATAGCTCATCTCGAAGTCGAGCTGGTAGAACTCACCCGGAGAGCGGTCGGCGCGGCCCGCCTCGTCGCGGAAGCAGGGCGCGATCTGGAAATACTTGTCGAAGCCCGCCACCATCAACAGCTGCTTGAACTGCTGCGGCGCCTGGGGCAGGGCATAGAACTTGCCGGGATGGATGCGGCTCGGCACCAGATAGTCGCGGGCACCCTCGGGGCTGCTGGCGGTCAGGATGGGGGTCTGGAACTCGGTGAAGCCCTGGCCGATCATGGCCTGACGCAGATAGGCGATGACGCGCGAGCGCAGCATCATATTGGCATGCACCTCTTCGCGGCGCAGATCGAGGAAGCGGTAACGCAGGCGCATATCCTCGGGATATTCCTGATCACCGGCCACCTGGATGGGCAGAACATCGGCGATGGACTGAATCTCGATCTCGGCCACCTGAAGCTCGATCTCGCCGGTGGCAAGCCGGGGATTGACGGTCTCGGCCGAGCGCTTGACCACCTTGCCCGTCACGGTGATGACGCTTTCGGGCCGCGCCTTTTCCAAGGTGGCGAAAACCGGGCTGCTGATATCGATCACGCACTGGGTCAGGCCGTAATGGTCGCGCAGATCCACGAACAGCAGATTGCCGTGGTCGCGCTTGCGGTGAACCCAACCCGACAGCCGAGCCTGGATGCCAGCGTCAGAGGCCTTCAACTGACCGCAGGTATGTGAGCGATAGACGTGCATGAAACCCTCGTAGGCGCGCTTGAATCCAAAGCGGGAAGAAGGCATCCCGAGCCATATTTTGTCAAGGCGGGATAACCCGATATTTACCAGTTGGGGGCAAACTTCTCCCAGGCATCCCGAGCCAGCGACGATCGGGGGGCCCGGCGACCAGAAGGTCGTCCGCTCTTGCCAGGATGGTAAGCCATGACCGACGACGCCCCAGGTGTGCGCACCCTACTGCGCAATCTCGACTTTCGCAGCCACGATGTCATCGCCCGCACCCTTGGAGTGCTGGGATGCCGGAATCTGCTGTGCCTGGATCAGAGCCAGGATGCCGAGCATCATCTCAGGACCGAAATGGTCGATCTTCTGGTGGTCGATACCGATCTGGGCATGGACGAGGCCTGCGATCTGGTGCGGCGCATGCGCCGAAGACTTTGCGCCGACAACGCCTTTGCGGTGACTGTCCTGCTCACCTCGGCCACGCAGCCGGAACTGAGCACCTACCTTCTCAATAGCGGCGCCGACGTGGTTCTGGCCAAGCCGGTCGACCCGGTCATGGTGGCGGGCCGCATCACCGCCCTGATCCGCCAGCGCCGCAGCTTCGTGGTGGCGGGCGATTATCTGGGCCCCGACCGCCGGACCAGGGGCCGGCGCCCGGCCGAGCCCTCGGTGCCGAGAATTCCGGTTCCCAATCCGTTGCGCGAAATGTCCATCTCCTCCATGAGCAGAGACGAGCTGCGCGAACGCATCCGGGTGAGCTGGGTGGCCCTGGACGAGTGCTGGGTCGATCATCGGGCGGCCTGATCGAGGCGCCCGCTTGCCCCAAAGCCCGCCAGGGTGTATCTGTGGCAGCCATGCCGATGATCTCCGATACCGAGTCG
This sequence comes from Paramagnetospirillum magnetotacticum MS-1, assembly GCF_000829825.1. Taxonomy (NCBI): domain Bacteria; kingdom Pseudomonadati; phylum Pseudomonadota; class Alphaproteobacteria; order Rhodospirillales; family Magnetospirillaceae; genus Paramagnetospirillum; species Paramagnetospirillum magnetotacticum. Next base: position 177,936 of record NZ_JXSL01000028.1, read on the forward strand.
CTTGCGGCTTTTTGCCGCCGACTGAAATCCGCCCCGTTCGTCACCGTCGACACCGAGTTCATGCGGGAGAAGACGTATTGGCCGCAGCTCTGCCTGGTCCAGGTGGCCGGACCGGACGAGGCGCGCGCCATCGACCCGCTTGCGCCGGGCATGGATCTTACGCCGCTGTTCGAGCTGATGGCCGACACCAATGTGCTGAAGGTGTTCCATGCCGCCCGCCAGGACGTGGAAATCTTCCTGCATCTGGCCGACGCCATTCCAACCCCCATTTTCGACACCCAGATCGCCGCCATGGTCTGCGGCTTTGGCGATTCCGTGGGTTACGAAACTTTGGCCTCGCAATTGGCCAAGGCCCGCATCGACAAATCCATGCGCTTTACCGACTGGTCCATCCGGCCGCTGTCGGAAAAGCAGATCCAATACGCCCTGGCCGACGTCACCCATCTGCGCGTCGCCTACGAGAAGCTGGTACGCAAGCTGGAGCGGAATGGCCGCATCGAGTGGCTGTCCGAGGAAATGGCGCTGCTGACCGAGCCCGGCACCTACCGGGTCGATCCCGAGAATGCCTGGCGCCGGTTGAAGCCCCGCTCCACCTCGGGCCGCTTCCTGGCCGTTCTCAAGGAACTGGCCGCCTGGCGCGAGCGCGAGGCCCAGGAGCGCGACTTGCCGCGCCAGCGCATCCTCAGGGACGAGACCCTGACCGAGATCGCCGCCCATCACCCCACCGACACCCACGAACTGGGCCGCACGCGCGGCATCGGCAAGGGGCTGGTGGAAGGCAAGATGGGTCAGGCCATTTTGGAAGCGGTCAAGCGCGCCATGGCCATTCCCGAAGCCGACTGCCCCAAGCCCAGCGACCGGGTCGATGTACCCAAGGGCTTTGGGCCGGTGGTCGAGCTTCTCAAGGTCCTGCTCAAGATGAAGTGCGACGAGCACGGCGTGGCGGGCAAGCTGATCGCCAATTCCGCCGATATCGACGCCATTGCCGCCGATGATGATGCCGATGTTCCGGCTCTGCATGGCTGGCGCCGGGAATTGTTCGGCGAGGATGCCCTGAAGCTGAAGCATGGCCGTCTGGGCCTGGGCTTTTGCACCGATGGCCGCCGTCTGCGCACCGTGGCCATCGAGCCGGTCGAGGCCTGTTCCGCCGAGCCGGTGGCGGCAGACTGACTTGGCCGGGCTCGGCTATTCCGACGCAAGGCGGCAAACCGCAGCCGCAGCCGGGGAGGCGCTGGCCCAGGGACAAGGTCCGGCCAAGGCCGCCCGCGCCGCCATTACCGCCACCGATTCCTTCTTCGATCGCGTCCGCGTCGCCTTGAAGCTGGATGAGCAACTGGCGAATCAGGCCTGCGCCGCGGGCTGTTCCTGGTGCTGCCACCAGATCGTCGCCATCACCGCGGCCGAGCTTGATCTGGTGGCCGAGGCCATCGCCGCCAAGCCGCCCAAGGCCCGCGCCGCCATCGCCGCCCGCGCCCGCGAGGCGGCGGCCAAAGGGGCCGGTCTGGACCAGCGGCAATGGTGGGCGGCCCGCATCCGCTGTCCCCTGCTGGAAGACGACGGGTTGTGCGGCATCCATGAGTCCCGCCCCCTGCCCTGCCGCGCCCATAATTCCGCCGATGCGGGGGCGTGTCGCCGTTCCTTCGAAGGCGAAGCGGTGCGCACGCCGGTTCTGGCCGCCCAGCAGGGCGTCTGGGCCCATGCCCAAACCGGGCTGGCCGAAGCCCTGGCCCAGGCGGGACAATCCGCCATGGGGTTGAACCTGGCTTTGGCGGTGGACGAACTGCTTAAGGGATGACCCGCTTGGCCTGATGGACCATGGTGTCCAGGGCCGACAGAAAGCGTGAGCGGTCGGCCTTGGCGAAGGGAGCCGGGCCGCCGGTCATGGTGCCGATTTCCCGCAGCGTATTCATCAGGTCACGGGTGGCAAGGGCATCGCCGATGGAATTCTCGGTCATGGGCTTGCCGTTGGGACGCAGCACCAAAGCCCGTTTGAGAAGACAGCGCGAGCCCAGCGGAATATCGTTGGTGACGCAGATATCGCCCGCCGCGATTAGTTCGGCGATGCGGTCATCGGCGGCATCGGGGCCTTCGGGCACCACGATCATGGTGATCATGGGGTCCTGGGGCAGACGCAGCCAGGCATTGCCCACCACGGTGACGGCCAGATTATAACGCCCCGCCACCTTGAACACCTCGTCCTTCACCGGACAGGCGTCACCGTCGATGTAGATTTTAGTCATGTCATTCTTGCCCCTCAGGCGCCGGGCGGGCCACTTCCGTAGCCCTTGGCTTTCGCGGCATAAGCCGCGGCGGCCTTTGGCCTTGCCTCCTCGTGCAGGCCTTTGGCCAGCCCTTCGTCGGAGTCACTGCACCCGCCGGAAGATCAGAGCCTCGCATTCCAAGGCCTTGGCGAGGCGGTCGAAGGAGCGGTCGCCGTCCAGGGTGAAGGCGGGATTGTCGGCGGGCACTTCCAGGATCAGATACCTGTCCTCGACGAACAGGCTGGTCTGGCGCAGCAGATTGGGCGCACCGCCCGACAGGGTATGGGCGAGGCGGAGCGCCAGCCCCACCAGCCGGGCGCGGCGAAAGGCGCCCTCGTCCAGCAATTGGATGAAGCGGGCCACCTCGGGCGAATCCTCGTTGCCCTGATAGCGGCAGAACACCGCGAAGGCGATGGCGGCGCGGTGACGATGGCCGACGCCCATGAAGGGCAGGCGCAGGATGCGTAAAAAGGCCTGCTCGGCCCGGTAATCGGGATGCTCGTTCCAGAAGATGTCCGACACCAGACAGGCGGCATGGCGAAGTTGGGTTTCCCGCGTGGTCTCGTGGGGGAACAGCGGCGCCATCCAGGTCAGCAACTCGTCGCCGTGCTCGGGAAAGCGCGAATTGAGGATCGCCATGTGGCGGCAGACCGACAGCAGCGGGTCCTCTTGCTTCAGCTTCTCCGGCAGACGCTTGAGGAACTGGCCTTCGCGCATGCCATAGATGGAAAACACCAGACGGGTCGGACCGATGGCCCGGATCACGCGGGCCAGGATCAACGCCGCCATGGGCAGACCGCCGGTACGCTTCTTGGAGATGCCGGGAATTTTCTCCAGGGATTTGCGGCTTTGGGTCGCCACCAGTTCCAGAATGGCCAGCGCCTCCCTGGCATCCAGGGAGAAATTGTCCAGCACGGTCAGCGGGTGCTGGGTCTGGGCGATGCAGATGCGCGCGATGGACCGCCAGGCCCCGCCGACCGCATAGAGGTTGCGCCCCTTGCCCTCCCCCAGCCAGGCAATGCCCTTCAGATGGCTGTCGACCATCTCGGCGGCCCGCGCCTTGTCGTCGCCCGAAGCCTCGGTCAACCGCAGCAGCCCGAGAGGCATGGTCACATGCAGGCCGAAATTCTGATCCTGAACCGTCACCAGCTCCAACGAGCCGCCGCCCAAATCGGCGACGATGCCGTTGGCGTCGGGCGTACCGCACAGCACGCCCATGGCGGCCATCTTGGCCTCTTGGCCTCCGGACAGAACCTTGACCTGTACATTGAAGCGCCGCTCCACCTCGCGCACGAAATCCGCGCCGTCGGCGGCATCGCGCACCGCAGCGGTGGCCAGCACGTCAAGACGCTCCACCTCCATGGCGCGGCACAACGTCACGAAGCGGCCCACCGCCACCAGGGCGGCCTCGACGCCTTCGGGACTGAGGCGGCCGGAACTGCCCACCCCCTGGCCCAGGCCGCACACCGCCTTCTCATTGAACAGCGGAACAGGGACCCGCTGCGCCAGGTCGTAGACGCACAGACGAATGGAATTGGAGCCGATATCGACGATGCCGATGGGCTCCTGGCGCAGCTTGATCTTCATGGTCTAGGCAAGTTGCAGATTCTTGGACTTGCGCCCGCGCTCGCCCGCGCTGCCGCGACCCGACAGCGAGGGATTGGTCATGAAGTAGGTGTGGGCGTTGAACGCCCCCTCCTCGGCCTGGAAACGCTCGTAGACCCCATCAGGGCGCAAAATCCAGGTCTGGGCCTGATCCTTGAGATTGGCCACCATGATCTGATCGAGAATCTGGCGGTGCACCGTGGAATTCTCGATGGGTACGAAGGATTCCACCCGCCAATCCATGTTGCGCGGCATCCAGTCGGCGGACGAGATGAAGATCTTGGCATGGCGCGACGGCATGCGGTGACCGTTGCCGAAGCAGATCACGCGGGAATGTTCGAGGAAACGCCCGACGATGCTTTTGACCCGGATATTATCGGACAGACCGGGCACACCGGGCCGCAGGCAGCAGATGCCGCGGATTACCAGATCCACCTTCACGCCAGCCTGGGAGGCACGGTACAGCGCATCGATCAATTGCGGGCAGACCAGCGAATTCATCTTGGCCCAGATGGCGCCCGGCTTGCCGTCCCTCACATTGGCGATTTCGTCCTCGATCAGGGACAGAACCTTCTTGCGCAGGAAGATCGGCGCGATGGCCAGACTTTCCATGCCGTCGGGCTTGGCGTAGCCGGTCATGTAGTTGAAGGTCTTGGCCGCGTCGCGGCACAGCGCCGGATCACAGGTGAAGAACGACAGGTCGGTATAGATCTTGGCGGTGATGGGGTGATAGTTGCCGGTGCCAAAATGGACATAGGACACCAGGGTGCCGCCCTCGCGGCGCACCACCAGGGAAATCTTGGCGTGGGTCTTCAGTTCCAGAAAGCCGAACACCACCTGGGCCCCGGCGCGTTCCAGATCGCGGGCCCAGCGGATATTGGCTTCTTCGTCGAAGCGGGCCTTGAGTTCCACCATGGCGGTCACCGACTTGCCCGCCTCGGCGGCTTCGACCAGGGCCTTGACGATGGGGGAATCGGCGCTGGTGCGATAAAGGGTCTGCTTGATGGCCACCACCGCCGGATCGGCCGCCGCCTGACGGATGAACTGCACCACCACGTCGAAGCTTTCGAACGGGTGATGGACCACGATGTCCTTCTTGCGGATGGCGGCAAAGCAATCGCCCCCGAAATCGCGGATGCGCTCGGGGAAGCGGGCGTGGTAGGGCGGGAACAAAAGGTCCGGGCGCTCATCGACGATCAGACGCTTGGTATCGACCAGGCCCAACAGACCGTCGATCTCGAACACGTCTTCCTCGTCCGCATGCATCTCGGCGGTGGCCAAATCCCGGAGATCCTTGGGGATGCCAGCTCCGAAGGACAGCCGGATGACATGGCCGCGCCGCCGCCGTTTCAGGGCGGACTCGAATACGCGGACCAGATCTTCGGCCTCTTCGTCGATATCCATTTCGGTGTCGCGGATCACCCGGAAATGCCCGAAGGATTCCATGCGGAAGCCCGGGAAAAGGTGATCGAGGAACAGCAGGACGAATTCCTCCAACGGCAGGAAACGGATGCCGTCGCCCGGCAAGCGGGTGAAACGCTCGATCTGGCTGGGAAGCGGCAGCAGCGCGCGCAACACCTCGCCGTCGTCCAGCTTGTTGAGATGAAGCACCAGGGCCGAAGACCCGTTGGGCAGGAAGGGGAAGGGATGGGCCGGATCGATGGCCAGGGGCGTCAGAACGGGGAAGACATGCTCCATGAAGCGGCCTTCCAGCCACTTCATATCGGCCTTGGACAATTCCGAACGGTCGATGACGGCGATTCCCGCCCCGCGCAGATCCACCTTCAATTCGCGCCAGCACTTCTTCTGGGCGTCCAGCAGCCGGGCCGCCTCGGAATTGATGGCCGCCAATTGCTGGGCGGGGGTCAGGCCGTCCTGGCTGGTGGTCATGACGCCCGCTTCCACTTGGCCCTTCAGGCCGGCGACGCGCACCATATAGAACTCGTCCAGATTGGCCGCCGAGATGGACAGGAAGCGCAACCGCTCCAGCAACGGGTGATGGGGGTTGAACGCCTCCTCGATCACCCGGCCGTTGAAGGCCAGCCACGACAACTCCCGATTGATGAAGCGATCCTTGGACTCGATATCGATAACGGGAAGGTCGACGGCCTGCGCATGGGTCACGGCTAATCTCCAGTAGACGAGGCGTGGTACGCCCCCGTTCATTTATATATCCTGTTCGCAGCCCTGTCATGACCGAGGCGGTTACCGATATGAGAAAACTGTTCCTGCTGCGCCACGCCAAGTCCAGTTGGGATGATCCGGGCATGGATGATTTCGATCGGCCGCTGAACGGGCGTGGGCGCAAGGACGCCAGACGCATGGGACAATACATGGCCCGGCAGGGCTTCCGGCCTGGAATTGCGCTGGTTTCGGGCGCGGCGCGCACGCGGGCCACCTGGGAACTGATCGAGCCCCATCTGGAAGGCGTCCCCGTGGCCATCGAGGGCGAATTATACGAGGCGACCAAGGCGCGATTGCTCGATAGGCTGCGCCAGATGGACGATCACATGGAATCCGTCCTGCTGATCGGCCACAATCCCGGCATCGGCCGTCTGGCCGAGGTGCTGGCAGACCACCACGGCGCCCCCGCCCTGCTGGCCAGATTGGCTGAGAAATTCCCCACCGGCGCCCTGGCGGTCCTCGAACTCGACATCTCACATTGGGGTGAGTTGGAGGCCGGACGCGGATCACTTGCAACCTTCATCAGGCCCAAGGACCTCGAGACGCCTTCACCCGCCGGGGAATCGGCTTTATAAACACCGCGCGCTTTCCAGACAGAGCAGGACCACCGCCCCATGTCCGCAGACCTTCAGTTCATTTTTCGCCAAGGCGTCGGCGCCCTGCAGCAAGGTCAATGGGACGAGGCGGCGCGGCAATTCCGCACTCTGACCACCAGAACGCCCAATGCCCCGGAGCCCCTTTATTACCTGGGCGTCGCCCTGTTGTCGGGGGGCAAGCCGGACGAGGCGGCCGAGGCGCTGACCCGCCTGATCCGCAAGCATGGGGACAATCCCATGGCGCTTAACGCGCTGGGTTCGGCCCAGGCGGCCAGCGGCAGATCCGGTCCGGCTGAAAAGAGCTTCAAGCGGGCCCTCGCCCTCGCCCCCGATCTCAGTGACGCGGCGGAAAATCTCGCCCGCGTGCTGATTGAAACCCGGAGGGCCGGAGAAGCCCTGGCACCGCTCCACGCCGTCCTGGCGCGCGAACCCGGACGCTTCATCAGCCGCCACCTTCTGGGCCGCGCGCTCCGCGACAGCGGCGACATGGAGGGCGCCCTTGCGGCCTTCAAGGCCGTGCTGGACGCGCAGCCCAATTTCACGGCGGCCATCAACGATCTCGGCCTGCTTCACTACGCTTGCGGTAAGGGGGCCGAGGCCCTGGAATGCTTCGAGCGGCTGTTGAAGCTCAACCCGGATGATCATGTGGCGGCCAACAACCGCGCCCTGACGCTTCGGGTCCTCAACCGGCCCGAAGAGGCCGAGGAGCAATACCGCGCCATCCTGAAGCGCCATCCCGACGCGCCCGAGGTCAATCTCAATCTCGGCAAATTGATTGCCCGCACGGGCCGCGCCCAGGATGCGGCTCCCTTCCTCGCAAAGGGCGACTGCATCGAGGCCCGCTGGTGGGATGCCCTGGTGCTTCCCAACCAGTACGAGACTGAGGAGCAGGTGACCAGCTGGCGCCAGCGCTTTACCGAGAAGCTGGACGCCGTGGCCGCGGAAATCCATGCCTTGCCGCCCCTCCAATTACCCGCTCAGGCCGGTATCTTGGAGTTGGACGTCTTCTTCCTGGCCTATCAGGCGAAAGACGACCGCGTTCCAATGACGGTGCTGCGCGGCGCCCAGGCCAAGGTGGCCCAGGCCTGCCACGGCTTTGGCACCCCCGTCCCCCCCCGCCCCGCTCGGCCGCGGATAAGTGTGGGTTTCGTTTCGCAAAGCTTCTCCTTCCATGTGGTGTGCCGCCTGTCGGCCGGTTGGATTCTCGGCCTGGATCGAGACCAGTTCGAGGTCTTCGTCTTCCATACCGGTGCGAAATGGGACCAAGCCACCGAGGCGCTTGCCGCCGGGGTTGAGCATTTCGTGGACGCCCACGCCCCCGTCTCCGAAATCATCCGCATGATCTCAGAGGCGGAGCTTGACGTTGTGATCTATCCGGATATCGGATTGCACCCACTCGTCGACCGGTTAGCTTTGCTGCGGCTGGCACCGGTTCAATGTGCAACCCATGCCCATCCGGTCCCGACCGGCATGCCGACCATGGACTATTTCCTGAGCGGCGAGCTGATGGAGCCGGAAAACTCGGAAGGGCACTATACCGAAAAGCTGGTTTTCCTGCCCCGAACCGGATTTACCCTGGACAGCCCCAAGGTGGACGAGGCCAGCCCTCCCGCGCCGGAGCCAGAACGCCAGGGACCACGCCTGTTCTGCGCACAGAGCATTTACAAAATGCTGCCCCGGAGGGACCATATTTTTCCCCGAATCGTCAAAGCGGTCGGTCCCTGCACCATCGACTTCATCGACCGTTTCGGGACCTATACGGATATCTTTCGCAAACGGATGGAACGGGCCTTCGCCGAGCATGGCTTGAATGCGGACCAGCATATCCGCGTTCTCCCTGGCGTCACATCGGCGGAATTCCTTGGCCTCGTGAAGGCTGCCGATGTGTCTTTGGATACGTTGGACTGGTCGGGGGGCTATACCACCATGGAGGCCCTGGCCTGCGGTACGCCGGTCGTTGCCGGAAACGGACAATTCCTGCGCGGCAATTTCTCCGCTGGCATCCTGCGATGCGCCGGCCTTGGTGAACTGGTCGCCAAGGACGAGGACGCCTATGTGGATCTGGCGGCGCGGCTTGCGACGGATGCCGATTACCGGGAGATCATCTCGAAAAAGATGGCTGAGAATCGGAGCCGAGTCTTCAACGATCCCGGCCCCGTCCAGGGCCTGGCCGACTTCTTGAAATCCGTGACCGGGCGCGCCTAAAGCGTCCCCGGAAAGGCACCCCCATCGATCACCAGATTCTGGCCGGTGATATAGCCTGCCTGGGCGGCGCAGAGATAGACGCAGGCATCGCCGAATTCGGCCGGATCGCCAAAGCGTCCGGCGGGATTGGCGGCGCGGCGCCGCTCCATGGCTTCGTCCAGGGTCACGCCCTGGGCCTTGGCCTGGCCCGTCATGGTGGTGCGCAGCCGGTCCGTGTCGAAGGGACCGGGCAGCAGGTTGTTGATGGTGACGTTATGGCGTGCGATCTGGCGCGCCAATCCGGCCACGAATCCGGTCAGTCCGGCCCGCGCCCCGTTGGACAGGCCGAGTACGTCGATGGGCGCCTTGACCGCCGCCGAGGTGATGTTGACGATACGCCCGAATTTCCGGGCGATCATGGCATCCACCGTGGCCTTGATCAGTTCGATGGGGCTCAGCATGTTGGCGTCCAGCGCCTTGATCCAGGCGGCGCGGTCCCAGTCGCGGAAGTCGCCGGGCGGCGGGCCTCCCGCATTGGTCACTAAGATATCGGGGTCGGGCAGGATGGTGAGCAGAACGCTCCGCCCCTCCGGCGTGGTCACATCCACCGGAACGGTCTTGATGGCGGCACCGGTGGCGGCCCTGATCTCCTTGGCGGCCAGTTCCAGCACATCCGGACGGCGCGCCGCCATGACCACGTTGACACCCTCGCGGGCCAGAGACTCGGCACAGGCGCGGCCCAAGCCCCGGGAGGCGCCGCAGACGATGGCGCTACGGCCCTTCAGTCCCAGATCCATGATCTTCTCCCTCCAGAATGCGCCGGGCCAGGGGCACGGTGACGGCGCGGCGCCCAGCCCAAGCGGCGCGGTCCAGGCGGTCCACCAGACTGGCGGCCGCGGCAAAGCTGCGCTCCATGCGGCCCACCAGGAAGTGAACCACATCCTCGCCGATCCGTAACTGGCGATCATCGAACAGCTTGACCAGAAGAGCGGCCAGCAGGGCATCGTCGGGAGCCAGGATGGAGGCCACCGGCATGGCCAGCAGCCGCGACCGCAGATCAGGCAGCCTCACCGCCCAGTGGGCGGGAGCCGAACGGGCGGTCAAAAGCAGGAACCGGCCCAGTTCGCGGCTTTGGTTGATCAGGTGGAACAGCGCCACTTCGTCGAGAGACGCCCGGTCGCAATCCTCGACCACCAGGACCGGCACCGATTCCAGCAAAGGCCGCGACGAGTCCTCGGTCACCTGGGCGGCCGGAACCAGAATGCCACCGCCGTCACGGGCGAAGAGATGGGCCAGATGGGTCTTGCCGCTGCCCGCCGGGCCGCACAGGATGCTGGCTGGGCCGGGCCAGCGCTGGGGCGCGCCCACCCAGGCATGGGCCTCGGCATTGCAGGGCGCCACCAGAAAGTCCTCGGCGGCCAGAGAGGGAACATGCCCGAAGGCCAGGGGAAGCTGGGCCTCGCTCATGACTTGCTGTAATCGTCCTCGATTCCGTCGTAGAGCGAGCTTTTCATATAGTTTTCCAGGGCGAAGCGGGTCAGCACGCCGATCACCGAGGCGGCGGGCACCGCCAGCAGAATCCCGACAAAGCCGAACAGCGCGCCGCCCGCCAGCAGCGAGAAGATGATCCACACCGGATGCAGTCCGACCCGATCCCCCACCAGCTTGGGCGTCAGGAAATTGCCTTCCAGAACATTGCCGACCAGAAAGACGATGCCGACGCCGCCCAGCAGATGCCACTCGCCACCCTGGGCCAGGGCCAGACCGACACTGGCGATCAGGCCGATCAGCATGCCCACATAGGGAACGAAGGCCCCCAATCCCGTCCCCAATCCGATCATCAGACCAAGATCGAGGCCGGTGAGGGTCAGGCCCACGCCGTAGAACACCGCCAGCACCATGCACACCGTGGCCTGGCCGCGCACGAAACCGGCTATGGTGCGGTCGATTTCGCGCAACTCGAAGCGGATGACTTCGGCATGGTGACGGGGCAGCCAGGTATCCACCTTGGCGATCATATGGTCCCAGTCGCGCAGCATGTAGAAGGTCACCACCGGAGTGATGAACAGCAGGGACAGGATGCTCATCACCGCGATGCCGCCCGACAGAACGCCTTTCAGCACGCCCATGCCCCAGCCCACCGCCGTCCCGGCATAAGAGCCGACCGAGGACCGCAGCTTTTCCAGGTCATCGGCCGACAGATGACGGTAAACCTCTTCCAACAGTGGCATGGCGCGGGTCTGCAAGGCTTCGGCATAGGCGGGCACCTTGTGGACGAAGGTCACGACCTGCTGTTGGATGATGGGAGCCAGCAAGGTGAGGCCCAGCCCCATGATGCCGAAGAACACCAGGCAGATGATGCCGGTGGCCAGGGTGCGCGACAGCCCGGCCCGCTCCATGCGGTCGGCCAGGGGATCGAGGAAATAGGCCACAGCCATACCGGCCACGAAGGGCAGCATCACACTGCGCAACAAGTAGAGCAGCACCAGGAAGACCGTTCCGCCGATCAGCCAGAACCGCAGCCTTTGACCCGAACTCATGCTCATGGCGTCACCTTCAGCCGCATCACCCAGTATCCGTCGTTCCAATCCATCTGGAGCCCCGCCGCCGCCAGGGTGGTCTTGACCTGTTCGGGCTCGCCCACCGTATAGAGCATGATCGCCGCCTCTTCGCGCGACAGGGAGACGATCTCCCAGCGGCGCACCAGGGTGACCCGGCCCAGGCGTTCGCGCACAGCCACCCAATCGTCGAGCCCCTTGAGCGGCACCATGGCCGCCATGGAAGCCGCCCGGTCGAAGGACAGCAGGTTGGATTGCTTATAAGCCGAATCCAGGGTCTGGGCGGCTTCGGCGACCGCGCGGCGCAAGGCGGCATCGGTCCCGGCCTCGCCTATTGGGTAAGAGCGGGTATCGAAAGGCTTCATCACGCCGGGCATGCCGGTGGCGGTAACCTCCACCGTATTGGCGGCGCCGTTGACCATGGCGGTCATCACCAGCACGTCGGGAGTGCGGAACCGCGCGCCCAGCGCCGAGAGCGATTCCACATCGCCAGCCAGGGCCTTTTCCACCGGAACCAGCGGAACGTCGGCCATGTCGCTGGCGGGAATCACCAGGGGCACCAGCGCGCCGCTACCCTGGCCCGCCCAGGCCGCCCGCCAGGGATTGCCCTCCTCCCACAGCAGAGCGCGCCCGGCGCCAATGGGCCGGAAGACCGGCACGATGACCACCGGACGGGGCCGGGGCTCGGCATATTTGATATTGGCGTCGCGCAGCAGCTTCTTCACCGCCACCGGATTGTAGCGCACGGTCAGCGAGGCGATGTAGCGCACCGCCGAGGAGCGCTCGTACTCGATGGCCACGTCGCGCACATATTGAATGGCATCGGCGCTGGGCAGGCGGGCGTGGTCGGCGGGCATGGTGAGCCGTTCGAGCAGACGCCGAAAGCCCGTCCGCTGGGCTTCGTTCATGGCCTGCTCCTTGGCGGCGGCCACGCCTTGGGCGGTAACGTCCACCTCAAGGCCGTGCACGGCGAAGGCATCGGCGGCCCAGGCGGCACCGGGAATCGTCAGGAAGAGACCGAGGACCAGCCAGGCGAGCCGGAGACCGCGAGAAGACATTGCAAACCGTCCGGGATGAAGTATTTTGGCGCACTCAATTTTCGCCGAGACCATACCACACCCATGCCAACGAGGAAGCCCATTCCCGCGCAAGATAAAGCCCAAGGTCTGACCTACCGTGATGCGGGCGTCGATATCGACGCTGGCGAAGCCCTGGTCGAGGCCATCAAGCCGCTCGCCAAGTCCACCGCCCGTTCGGGCGGAGCCGCCGGTCTGGGCGGTTTCGGCGCGCTTTTCGACCTCAAGGCCGCCGGGTTCAAGGACCCGATCCTGGTCTCGTCCACCGACGGCGTCGGCACCAAGCTGCGCGTCGCCATCGAGGCGGGCAAGCATGACACGGTGGGCATCGATCTGGTGGCCATGTGCGTCAACGATCTGGTGGTCCAGGGCGCCGAGCCGCTGTTCTTCCTGGATTATTTCGCCACCGGCAAGCTGGATGTGAAGGCGGGCACCGCCATCGTCTCTGGCATCGCCGAGGGTTGCCGCCAGGCCGGTTGCGCCCTGGTGGGCGGCGAAACCGCCGAAATGCCCGGCATGTATTCCGACGGCGATTACGATCTGGCCGGATTCTCGGTGGGCGCCGCCGAACGCGATGCCCTGTTGCCCAAGGAAGACGTGGCCGAGGGCGACGTGCTGCTGGGCCTCGCCTCCTCGGGCGTGCATTCCAACGGCTACTCCCTGGTGCGCCGCATCGTGGAAAAGGGCGGCCTGTCCTATGACGGCGACGCCCCCTTCGCGCCGGGCGTCAAGCTGGGCGTGGCCCTGCTGGAGCCCACCCGCATCTATGTGAAGAGCTGTCTTGCCGCCATCAAGGCCGGAACAGTCAAGGCCCTGGCCCATATCACCGGCGGCGGCCTGATCGAGAACGTTCCGCGCGTCCTGCCTGAAACCGTTGTGGCCGAGATCGACGGTTCCGCCTGGGCCCTGCCGCCCGTGTTCAAGTGGCTGGCTGCGGGCGGCGGCGTCGCCGCCCACGAAATGGCCCGCACCTTCAATTGCGGCATCGGCATGGTGGTGGTGGTCGCCGCCTCCAAGGCCGACGAGGCCGCCCGCATCTTAGGGCAGCACGGCGAGACCGTGGTGCGCATCGGCCGCATCCGCGCCCGCAAGGATGACGAGGCCCAGTCCCAGGTGCTGAACCAGGGCGAGTGGGTCTGAGCATGAAGAAGAAGGTCGGCGTTCTGGTCTCGGGCCGGGGCAGCAATCTCCAAGCCCTGCTCGACGCCTGCGCCGATCCCGCCTTTCCGGCCGAGATCGCCCTGGTGATCTCCAACGTGCCCGGGGTCTATGCCCTGGAGCGCGCCGCCAAGGCCGGGGTGCCGACGCTGACCATTCCCCACAAAGGGTTCCCCTCGCGCGAAGCCTTTGATGCCGAAATGGACAAGGCCCTGCGCGCCGCCGGAATCGAGATCGTCTGTCTGGCCGGGTTCATGCGCCTGCTGTCCACGCCCTTCGCCGAAGGATGGCGGGGCCGCATGATCAATATCCATCCCGCCCTGCTGCCTTCGTTCAAGGGCCTGCACACCCATGCCAGGGCCATCGAGGCGGGCGTCAAGCTGCACGGCTGCACCGTCCATCTGGTGACGCCGGAACTGGACGACGGGCCCATTCTGGTGCAGAAGGCGGTTCCTGTGTTGGCCTCCGATGACGAGGACTCCCTGGCCGCCCGAGTGCTGGAGCAGGAGCACAAGGCCTATCCGGAGGCGCTGCGCCTGTTGGCCGAGGGCCGGGTAGTGGTCGACGGCAACCGCGCCCTCATCCGCGATGCCTGACCTCCCCAAGCCGGAGACCATCCTGGTCTATGTGGGCCTGGACGCGGTGGGCGACGGGCTGATCAAGCTGCCCTTCCTGCGCGCCCTGCGCGCCGCCTTTCCCACCGCCCGCATCACCTGGATGTCGGGCAAGGGGCCGACGGTGTTCCAAGACATCCTGGCGCCCCTGGTCACCGGCCTGATCGACGAGATTCTGGCTTTCACCCGCATCGGCGAGCGGCCTTTGGAACTGGTGGGCCGCCGCCCGCTGCCCGACCGCTCTTTCGACCTGATCATCGATACCCAGCGGCGGGGATTGACCACCCTGATTCTCAAGCGCATCCGCCACCGGCGCTTTATCTCGGCCACGGCGGGCTATCTGTTCTCCGACGGCAAGCCCGCCGACACCACCCGGCCCGCCTCCATGATCCGGCAGTTGATGCAGTTGGTCGAGGCGGCGGCGGGCCAGCCGGTGGACGCCGACTTCCCCCTGCCCCGCGACCCGGCCATCGAGGCCGAGGCCGACCGCCTGCTGCCCCCCGGCCCGCGCTATCTGGGTTTCGCGCCCGGAGCGGGCGGACGATGGAAGTGCTGGCCCCTGGACCGCTACATCGCCCTGGCCGCCGCACAGAAGGACGCGGTGCCGGTCTTCCTGCTGGGTCCCGCCGAGGCTGAGGACTGGGCCGCGACCATCCGCGAAGCCCTGCCCCAGGCCCTGCTGCCATTGCAGGATACGGCGAGGCTCACCCCCATGCTGACCATCGCCCTGGGGCGCCGTCTGGCGGCGGCGGTGGCCAATGACAGCGGCACCGGACATATGCTGGGCGCCGCCGACATTCCGCTTGTTTCGCTATTCGGGCCGACGGCCGCCGACAAATTCGCGCCTCACACCCGCCGCGCGGCGGTCCTGCGGGCCCAGGATTTCGGGGGCGAGGACATGGAGGCCATTCCGCAAGACGCCGTGGAAAAGGCCCTGGCCCTGTTGTTGCTTTGACCGGGCCTGATGCTCGGTCTACCATACCTTCGCAATCCCAACATCGAGCTTAAGTCATGAATATCAAGGACCACATCCGCGGCGTTCCGGATTTCCCCAAGCCGGGCATCCTGTTCTACGACATCTCCACCCTGCTGGCCCATCCCGATGCCTGGCAGGTGGCCATGGGCCGCATGGCCCGCGAGATCATCAAGTTCCAGCCCGACGTGCTGGCTGGCATCGAATCGCGCGGCTTCCTGGTGACGGCGCCGCTGGCGCTGAAACTGGGCTGCGGCTTCGTCATGCTGCGCAAGAAGGGCAAGCTGCCGGGCGAGACCATCCGTCACGATTACGAACTGGAATACGGCACCGACACCATCGAGATCCAGAAGAACGCCATCGCCGAGGGAAGCCGCGTGGTGATTCTGGACGATCTGCTGGCCACCGGCGGCACCATGGCGGCGGGCGTCCAACTACTGCGCAAGATCGGCGCCCATGTGACGGGCGCAGGCACCATCATCGACCTGGCCTTCCTGCCCGGCAAACAGCGCCTCAAGGAACTGGACGTCCCCTTTACCTGCCTCGCATCCTACGACGATTAGGAGCGGGGGATGCCGTTCGGAGGGCTCGAGTCTGCCTTGGCCGGAATGGCCGTGGGAGCGGCGGCGACGCTGCTCGCCACGGGCTGGCTGAGGCGCGGGCCACCGAAGGGCACGGCCCAGACGCTGGATGCCCAGCGCCAATTGCTCGAGGCGCTGGGCAACAGCCGCGACGGCGTGGCGCTATATGATTCGGCCAACCGGCTGATCACCTGCAACGACCGCTATCTCCAGATGCTTTCGCCGATCAAGGACTCCATCCGGCCCGGCGCCCGTTTCGAGGACCTGATGGCCGAATTGGCCGAGGCCGAGAAGATGGAGGACGGCTGGCTGGCGCGCAAGCTGTCGGGGGGCGGCCTCACCGACGCCACCGCTGGCGACGACAAGTTCCGCGACGGACAATGGATCACCGTCAACGCCTATGCCACTAGCGACGGTGGCCAGTTGCGTATCCTGCGCGACATCACCCAGCGCAAACAGGCGGAAATCGCCCTGGAAGACACGGTTTCGTGGCTGAGGGGGGTCATGGACACGGTGGTGGACGGCATCGTCACCATCGACGAGACCGGAACGGTGCTGAGCTTCAACCCCGCTGCCGAGCATCTGTTCGGCTGGGCTGCCGAGCAGGTGGTGGGGCGCAATGTCTCCATGTTGATGCCTGATCCGCATCAAGGTGCCCATGACGGCTATATCCGCGCCTATTTTTCCTCGAAGTCCGGCAAAGTCGGCGCCAATGGCCGCGAAGTGGAAGGATTGCGCCGCGACGGCACCCATTTCCCCATGGAACTGGCCATCGCCCATATGCACCAGGGCGACATGCTCACCTTCATCGGCGTCATCCGCGACATCAGCGAGCGCAAGAGAAGCGAAAAGGCCCTGCGCGACAGCACCACGAGGCTGAGCCACCAGGCCAACCGGCTGCAGGCCATCATCGACAATATGCCCCAGGGCGTGGCGGTGTTCGCCTCGGATGACGCCTTGATCGCGCTGAATGAATCCGCCATCCGCATGCTGGGCCTGCCCAAGGCCGAGATCACGCCGGGCACCATCGATATTTCGCTGTTCATGGCGCTGCTGGCCGCCAATGACACACCTCCGGGCCACCACTCGGCCCAGCTGACCGCCGACCTTTCCGAAAGCATCCGGGAACGGCCGGAAATGGTCTTCGAACATTTCACCCCCAGCGGCCTGATCATGGAGGTCCGGTCCTCGTCCATGCCGGGCGGCGGACTGATCTTGTCCTTCACCGACATCACCGACCGCAAGCATATCGAGCAGACCCTGCGCGAGGCCAAGGACGAGGCCGAGCGAGGCAATCGGACCAAGAACACCTTCCTGGCCAATATCAGCCACGAACTGCGCACCCCCTTGAACGCCATCATCGGTTTTTCCGAAATGATGAAGCACGAGATCTTCGGCCCCTTGGAACCGGCCAGCTACCGCGCCTATGTGGATGACATCCATGAAAGCGGGATGCATCTGCTGGAACTGATCAACGACATCCTGGACATGTCAAAGGCCGAGGCGGGCATGACCGACCTCATGGAAACGGCGGTGCATGTCCCCGACCTGATCCGGGCCGCGATCCGGTTGTTGAATCGCCGGGCCGAAAATGCCGCCATCAGCCTGACCGAGGATCTGCCGCCCAACCTTCCGACGCTGCTGGCCGACGAAAGACGGCTGCGGCAGATCATCCTCAATCTGGGTTCCAACGCGGTGAAGTTCACCGATGACGGCGGCGCCGTCACCATCGGCGCCAAGGTCACCGAGGCGGGATTCGTCATCCGTGTCGCCGATACCGGCATCGGCATGACGCCCGAGGACGTGCAGCGGGTGATGGAGCCTTTCGTCCAGGCCGATACCAGGCTGTCACGCAAATATGAGGGAAGCGGCCTCGGCCTACCGCTGGCCAAGGCCCTGGTGATCGCCCATGGCGGTACGCTCAACCTGGACAGCCAGCCGGGCCGGGGCACCGTCGTGACCGTGACCTTCCCCCCCTCGCGCATCATCGATCAAAGCGGCTCCGGGGCGGATATCTGATCGCTGGCCGTCGTATAAGCGGCTTCGGACATAGCGGCCTTGCCGCCTTTCGCTGGCCTTCCTAAAGTGAGCGGGAAACATTGGGGGCCGCATGGACATCATCGTACAGGGCCGATCGGTCTTCGCCGCATCCCATGGCGCGGATGGCACGCCTGCGGTGATTCTGGTGCATGGCGCGGGCGGCAGCCATCGCAGTTGGGGAAATCTGGGAAAAGGCCTTGCCGCCCAGGGCTTGCGGGTTCTGATCCCCGATCTGCCCGGCCACGGCGCAACCCAGGGCCCCGCCCTGACCTCCATCGGCGACATCGCCCATTGGCTGGCCCAGTTCATGGCCGCGGCCGGACTTGGCCGCGCCGCCCTGGCCGGACATTCCATGGGGGGGCTGGCCGTGCTGGACTGCGCCGCCCGTCATCCCGCCCTGGTCAGTTCCCTGGTCCTGCTTGGCGCCGCTGGCTCCATGCCGGTCAATCAGGCGCTGTTGGACATGGCCCTGGCCGACACGCCCGCCGCTAGCGCTCTCATCGCCAAGTGGAGCCTGCCCAAGGAGCCTCCGCCCGCCCCCGCCCTGCTGGCCGAAATCACCGTCGGGCTATCGGATTGCGCCCCCGGCGTGCTGCATGCCGATCTGGTCGCCTGCGACCGGTATCAAGAGGGCGAGGCCATGGCCGCCCGCGTCGCCTGTCGGGCAACGGTCATTATCGGCGGGCAGGACCGCATGTCGCCCCCCGATGCCTGCCGCGCTCTGTCCGAGCGCCTGGGCCAGGGGCGCGCCATCGTCTTGGACCCGGCCGGTCACATGATGATGGCCGATCAGCCCGACGCCACCCTGACAGCCATGGTTGACGCCCTTGATCCCGGCCTGGACCCCGGCGATTGGGAAGCCCTTCGCGCCCAGGCCCACCGCATGCTGGACCAAAGCCTGGACTTCATCCGGGATATCCGCCGCCGCCCGGTCTGGCGGCCCATGCCGGGCGAGGTCAGGGCCGCATTCGATGCCGCGCCGCCTCGCGCCGGTCAGGAACTGGCCGCCATCGATGCCGAGTTCCGCGCTTTGGTCGAGCCTTTCGGCTCGGGCAATATTCATCCCGGCTTCATGGGCTGGGTGCAGGGCGCCGGAACGGTGGAGGGCATGCTGGCCGAGATGATGGCCGCCGGGCTTAACGCCAATCTGGGTGGCCGCGATCACGCCCCCATCGAGGTGGAACGCCAGATCCTGCGCTGGATGCGCGACCTGTTCTCCTATCCCGAAACCGCCAGCGGATTGTTCCTGACCGGGGCCTCCATGGCCAATTTCCTGGCGGTGCTGGTGGCGCGCACCAAGGTTCTTGGGGTCGAAAGCCGCCAGGGCCTCACCGGAACAGAGGGACTGACCGCCTATGCCGCCGTCACCGCCCATGGCTGTATCGGCCAGGCCTTCGAGATGAGCGGCCTGGGCGCCAGGGCGCTGCGCCTGGCTCCCACCGATTCCCGGCATCAATTGGACCTGGACGCCTTGCGCCAGAGCGTCGCCGCAGACCGCGCGGCGGGTCTGCGTCCCTTCATGGTGGTGGGAAGCGCCGGAACCGTGGATGTGGGCGCCATAGACGACCTGGCCGCCCTGGCCGATTTCGCCGAGGCCGAGGGTCTGTGGCTGCATGTGGATGGCGCCCTGGGCGCGCTTGGAGTGATGTCACCTGAGTTGACGCCCCTGCTGAGGGGAATCGAGCGCTCGGATTCCATCGCCTTCGACTTTCACAAATGGGGGCAGGTGCCCTATGACGCGGGCTATCTCCTGGTCCGTGACGGCGAGGCGCACCGGGCCGCCTTCGCCTCGCCCGCCGCCTATCTGCGGCGCGAGACCAGGGGATTGGCCGCGGGCTCTTACTGGCCTTGCGATTACGGTCCCGATCTGTCGCGCGGGTTCAGGGCGCTGAAGACCTGGGTCACGCTCAAGGCCCACGGCATGGATGCGCTGGGCGCCGCCATGGCGCGCTGCTGCCGGGTGGCCCGCCACCTCGCCGCCCGGATCGAGGCCGAGCCGGATTTGGAACTGCTGGCCCCGGTGGCGCTGAACATCGTCTGCTTTCATCGCCGGGGGACCGATTCCGCCCGCATCGTCGCCGACCTGCATGAAGCGGGACTGGCGGCGCCGTCAACCACAACCATCGGCGAAACGCTGGCGATCCGCGCCGCCATCGTCAACCACCGAACCCGCGAACATGACGTCGACCGCATGGTTGACGCCGTCCTGGCCGTTCCAGCGAAGTAATACTTAACCTTTTCGGGATAGTCTGTTTCGTCCCATAGCCTAAGGAAATGCCGTGACATCAGGACAGGACAAGCCTTGGCCCCCCGTCTCCATGGGAATGGCCCGGCTGACCACCATGGCCTTCCATGGCGAAAACATGGTTCCGCCTGCCATCGAACTTTTGAAGCGCAGCGAAGCTGATCCCACGGATTCGGCGGCGCTTCTCGACCTGTCCGCCATCCACTTCCTGCTGGGACATGAAGAGGCCGGGCTGGCTTATCAGGAACGCGCCCTGGCCCAGAATCAGGTCTACCGCGACCATTCCGAGACGGCAAGTGAGGATGGTGTCCGGCTGCTGGCCTTCGCCGCGCCGGGCAATCTGATGTCCAACGTGCCCATTCAGTTCCTGATCGAGAATTCGGATATCCGCCTGGACGTGCTTTACGTGGTGCCGGGCCTGGATCTGCCGGAACGGGTCCCCGCCCATGACATGGCCATGGTCATCGCCGGAGAATCCGAGCCCAACCGCGAGGTTCTCGAACGCATCGCCGCCTTCGCCGATCTGTGGCCCTGCCCGCCGGTGCTCAACGATCCGCGCAAGGTGCTGCAATTGTCCCGCGACGGGGTCAGTTCCCTGCTGTCCGGGGTTCCGGGCATCCGCATTCCCGCCACCACCCGCGTCGACCCGGAAAGTCTGGCCCGTCTGGGCCGGGGCGAGATTGCGCTGACCGATCTGTTGCCCGACGGCTCGTTCCCCGTCATCGCGCGGCCGCTGGATTCCCATGCGGGCAAGGGATTGGCCAAACTGGACGATCCTTCGACCATCGCGCTGTATCTGGCCGCCCAACCGGCCGAGGGCTATTACCTGTCCAGCTTCGTCGATTATCGCGGCGCGGGCGGCATGTTCCGCAAATACCGTATCGCCCTGATCGACGGAAAGCCCTTCGTCTGTCACATGGCGGTATCAGCCCACTGGATGATCCACTACCTCAACGCCGATATGCGCGAAAGCGCCGAGAAGCGCGCCGAGGAGGCCCAGGCCTTCGCCACGTTCGACGAGGACTTCGCCGCCCGCCACAAGGACGCCTTCGCCACCATGGCCGAACGCATCGGGCTCGATTACTTCGCCATGGACTGTGCCGAGACGCCCGACGGAGACCTCCTGGTCTTCGAGGCCGATACCGCCATGATCGTCCATGCCATGGACCCGCCCGACATCTTCCCCTACAAGGCCCCGCAGATGCGCCGCATCTTCAAGGCCTTCCAGGACATGCTGCGGCGGATCAAGCAAGACAAGCAGGACTAATCGTCATGGCCTGGGACCCGGCCCAGCCCTCCGAACTTCTGCTGACCACCGGCGGCGACGAGCGCCTGCGGGTCGATCCTGAGACCGGGCTGAACCGCTATGGCTGTTCGCCCCGCCCGCGCCCCTGGGCCATCACCTTCGCCTCGACCACCGCCACCTCTGTGTCGGAAGGCGCCTTCGCCCATGTGGAAGGCTTGCGCCGCCGTCTGAATGACGCCGCCAAGGCCGGAAGGCTGGACGAGGAATATGCCCTCGCCATGGAAGAGGTGCGCGGCGAAGTCCCACGCCAGTGCGGAACGGTGCCGGGGACCGAGGCCATTCTCACCCCCTCGGGCACCGATGCCGAGTTCTATGCCCTGCATCTGGCCCTGGCCGCCGACCGCCGGCCGCTGACCAATATCGTTATCGCGCCGGGCGAAACCGCCAGCAATGTGCTCCAGGCGGCCTCGGGACGCCATTACAACGCCACCACCGCCATGGGCCATCATGTGGGCGTGGACCAGCCCGTGGACGCCGCCACCGCCGCACGGGTCGAACTGGCCATTCTGCAGGTGCGCGACGGCGCGGGCGACCCGTTGCCCATGGAAGAGATCAACCGGGCCGCCGAAGAGCTTATCGAGCGTGAACTGGCCAGGGGGCGCCGCGTCCTGCTGCACCTTCTCGACACCTCCAAGACTGGACTGGTGGCGCCGGGGGTGGATTTCACCTTCGCCCTGGCCAGACGTTTCGCCGGGGATCTGGACGTGGTGGTGGACGCCTCGCAATTGCGCCTGTCCAAGAACAGCGTCGCCCGCTATCTCGGCCACGGCTTCATGGTCATCATCACTGGGTCCAAATTCTTTACCGGGCCGCCTTTCGCCGGTGCGCTGCTGGTGCCGCCCGCCATCGGAGGCCGGGTGCAACTGGGCCTGGCCGCCCTGCCCCAGGGCTACAACGCCTATACCGAACGCCATTGCTGGCCCGATGCCTGGGAGAACTGGTGCCGCCCCATGGGCGGCGAGGCCAATATGGGACTCCTGATGCGCTGGTGGGCGGCGCTGTGGGAAATGGCCGCCTTCCACGCCGTGCCTCCGGCCGAGGCAAGGCGCATCCTCGACCGGTTTCTCACCGCCATCCGTGCCGAAGTGACGGCAAAGCCCCGTCTTGGCCTATTGCCTTGTCCAGCGCCCGAGCGCGGCGCGGCGGGCTCCTGGGACGGGCTGGCCACCATTCTGACCTTCACCGCCACGCCGCCCAAGGCCAAGGCCCCGCTGGGCATGGAGGAGCTGCGGCGTCTCCATGTCTGGCTGAACCGCGACATCTCCCCGCTTCTGCCGTCCACGGCGCGGGAGAAGGACCGCCGACTCGCCGCCCTGGCCTGCCATATCGGCCAACCGGTCATGGCGGGCGAAACCCTGTCCGGCCTGCGGCTGGCGGCCGGCGCCCGACTGGTCTCGGGCGCCCGTCAGGCCATGGCCCGAGGCCGGTCGGTGGAAGCCTTCCTGGACATGGAAATCGCCGAAGCCAAGCTGGTCCTGGCCAAGCTCGACATGCTGCTGCGCCACTGGCAGCACCTGACATCGGCGGCCTGACCGGCAGACTTTGCCGGGTAATGGGCCTGACCGCATCAACTAAATTCTTATAAATCAATGCTCTATGAAGTGGCACGCCCATTGCTTGGGTGCTTGACAAGGATTCACACTTCAGTGGGCGCCCAAAGCGCCCCGGAGCATCAGGCCATGAGCACCAACGCCGTTTCCGCCCTCCCGACCGCCCTGGCGGGCTTGCTGAAGCAATATACCAGCCCCGCTCAGAAGAGCGACGGCACCACGGCCGCGACCACTGCCAGCGCGGCGGCCAGCCCCCTCAGCCTGGGACGCGACGAGGCCTTTTCCCTGTCCCTGGGTTCGGCCCAAAGCGGTCAGGCCATGGTGGGCTATACCCGGCTGGCCACCTTGGGCGGCCAGGCCGATGCCGACCTGTCGGCCATCGCATCGCAAAGCGCGGATTCAGGGTCGGCTGGCTCCGTTCAGGTGGAGGTGAGCCAACTGGCCACGCCCCAGACCCTGGTCACCTCGCTGTTCGGCGATCCGGATTCGGTCTCGCTGGGCACCGGCAGCCTCAGCGTCCAGATGGGCGCGGTGGATACGGAAACCGGCGCCTTCACGCCCCAGGGAAACCCGACCGAGATCTCCATTGCCGGTGGTTCGCTCAACGACATCGCCAAGTCCATCAATGATTCCGGTGCCGGGCTTACGGCCAAGGTGGTGGAATCGGGCGGCGGATTCGAGTTGGAGATCAGCGGCAAGGACACCGGCTCGGGCAAGGCTTTCGCCCTGTCGGGACTGTCGGAACTGGACTTCGATCCGTCGCACCCCGTGGCATCGCCCCTCACCCAGACCTCCGAGGCCGGCGATGCCCATTACAGCGCGGACGGCACCGACTACACCTGGCCCTCCAACACAGGCGTGCCGGTGGCCTTCGGCACCACGGCCAGTTTCACCCAGACGGGATCGCTGAGCGTCGACCGCTCGACGACCACCGACACCGTCCAGAAGATGATGAAATCCTTTAACGGATTGCAGCAGGCCATCGTCGAAATGACCGGCGACAAGGGGTCCTTGGCCGCCAACGCCAATCTCGCCGCGGGCATGTTCAAGCGCTTGGGCGATGCCGCCATGGCCGAGTATCAGACCGGCGGCGACGTCTCCACGCTGTCGGATATCGGCATTCAGGTGGAAAAGGACGGGACTCTCTCCGTCGATCAGTCCGTCCTGGCCCAGGCTTTGTCCAAGGACCCGTCCTCGGTCCAATCCCTCGTCGCCCAGGCGGCCAAGGGCATGGACGATTCCATCCGCCCCTATCTGGGCAACAAGGGCGCTCTGTCCTCCCAGGTCTCGGTGCTCGGCTCGCTGATGGGCCGGGGCGCCAGCCTGCTCGATTACCTCGGCGGTGGCGCCAGTTCGTCCAGTGGCCTGGCGGGCGGCGCTACCAGCCTGCTCTCCGCCCTGTCCTGATCCCACAACGCCAACGGCCCCCTTCCTCGAGCGAGGGAGGGGGCCGTCGTCATGAGAGGCGCGTTACTTGGCGGCGGGGGCTGCCGGAGTGGCAGGGGTCGCCGGAGTGGCCGGGGTCGCCGGGGCAACGGCCTTCTCGGCCTTCTTGCCATGCTCCTTGGCGTCCTTCTTGGCCTCCTTCTTGGCCTCCTTCTTGGCATGAGCGGTGTCGCTCTTGCCCTTTTGCACATTGGCGGCGGCGTCACTCGTTGCCTGGCTGGTGGCTCCGGCCGCGGCGGGGGCGGCGACAGTGCCCGCGGACGAGGCCGCCGTCCCCTGAGCCAGGGCCGCCATGGGGATCAGCGAAGCGGCAAAGAGAGTGGCGGCAATAAAGCGGGTGGCACGCATGACGGATTTCCTTTTCTAAAATTCTTTCCGAAGGCCATCACGGCGCGTTCGGTAGGTATAATGTGGCCCTGTCGCGTGGCGAAATAAGGGACGAATTGTGATTCTTTCAGGGCAGATCACGGCAGTTGCGCCACAATCGGCTCGGTGCCATGGTGCGTGTTCAACCCTGATCCCGCGAGGCCTGCCATTTCCGCCGATTCCTGCC
The DNA here is from genome assembly GCF_000829825.1 of Paramagnetospirillum magnetotacticum MS-1. Lineage (NCBI taxonomy): Bacteria > Pseudomonadati > Pseudomonadota > Alphaproteobacteria > Rhodospirillales > Magnetospirillaceae > Paramagnetospirillum > Paramagnetospirillum magnetotacticum. The sequence continues at coordinate 202,866 of NZ_JXSL01000028.1, forward strand.
GTCTCTACCTGATCACCCCGCCGGTCATCGAAAAGCCCTTCGAATGGGTTTCGACCCTGGAAGCCGCCCTGGATGCCGGTGACGTCGCCTGCCTGCAGATTCGCCTGAAGGGCCTGGACGACGATGCCATCGCCCGAATCGTCGATGTGCTGCGCCCGCCCGCCCAGCGGCGCGGCGTGGCGGTGCTGCTGAACGACCGCCCCGATCTGGCCTTCGAGACGGGCTGCGACGGCGTGCATGTGGGCCAGACCGATGCCTCCTACAAGGCGGCCCGCCAGGCGGTGGGGCCTCAGGGCATCGTCGGCGTGACCTGCCACGATTCCCGCCATCTGGCCATGGAAGCCGGTGAGGCCGGGGCCGATTACGTGGCCTTCGGCGCCTTCTTCCCCACCGAAACCAAGGAAGCCCCCACCCGCGCCGACATCGAGGTTCTCGAATGGTGGCACGGCCTGTTCACCGTTCCCTGCGTCGCCATCGGCGGCATCACGGTGGAGAACTGCCGCCCCCTGGTGGCGGCGGGCGCCGATTTCCTGGCGGTGTCGGGCGGCGTGTGGAACCACCCCGAAGGCCCCGAAGCGGCGGTGCGCGCCTTCTCAAAGATCATGGCCGAAGGCGCCAAGCGGTGAAGCGGGTCTGCGTCTTCTGCGGCTCCAATTCCGGCGCCAATCCGGCCTATGCCGAAGCCGCGGCCCAACTCGGACGCCTTTTGGCCGAACGCGGCCTGACCCTGGTCTATGGCGGCGGCAATGTTGGCCTGATGGGCATTGTGGCCGATGCCGCCCTGGCGGCGGGCGGCCAGGTGATCGGCGTGATCCCCGAATCCATGCTGAAATGGGAGGTGGGACATCCCGAGCTGACCGAATTGCGCGTGGTGGCCAGCATGCACGAGCGCAAGGCCGCCATGGCCGATCTGGCCGATGGCTTCATCGCCCTGCCCGGCGGGATCGGCACGCTGGAGGAATTGTTCGAGATCTGGACCTGGGGCCAGTTGGGCCTGCACGCCAAGCCGCTGGGCTTTCTGGATGTGGCGGGCTATTACGAGCGTCTGCTCGCCTTCCTCGACCACATGACGGGCGAAGGCTTCGTCAAGCCCCGCCATCGCGAGATGGTGGCGGTGCACGATGATCCCGCCGCCCTGCTGGGCTTGCTGGAAAGCTACCACCCGCCGGAGACCATCCGCGTCATCAACCGCGAGACGGCGTGAATGGCCGCTTGACAGGCCCGGCGGCGCGCCATATAAAGCGGCCCTCCTCGGAAGCGGCAAACATGCTTCCGCCGCAATGGAAATGGGCGATTAGCTCAGCGGGAGAGCACTCCCTTCACACGGGAGTGATACATTAAGGCAATCCGCCAGTTTGCGGGGAGCCAATCGGGACAGATTTCCGGACAAGTGCCGGATTTGCCCCAGCAGCGCCGTTGGGCTTCCAACGGTTGAAGATGTAGATGGGCGATTAGCTCAGCGGGAGAGCACTCGCTTCACACGCGAGGGGTCGCAAGTTCAATCCTTGCATCGCCCACCATCTACCCCTTGAATTCAAAGATAATTCCGCCTGCGAAAAAGTGCGTTTCAGGACAAAAGTTGTCCGGAAATGCCTATTCCTTCAGCCCAATTCGCCGTTGATCGGGTTGGAGCTAACTTTCTTTGACTGTTGCTCCAATAAAACTATACCGCTGAGGCCTCCCAGCGGCTTTTGACTTATCGAGAACGTAGCCAGGAATTTTTGTCGGCTAAAATGGCCGATCGTATGAACTCATGCTTAAAGACAAACTCCCGCTCTGCCCCTTGTCACTGCTTCCCGCCATCCTCTGGATTCGGCACAGCCTGATCCGCACCTATCGCAAAGCGAACCCCAGGCCCTCCCGCCCCCTCATATCGCCCCTCGGGAATGAACACGATCCCGGCGGCGACAAGAGTGCGCTCGAGTGACTCGACGGTTCGGCTATTCGCGCACCGCTTGACCGGTAGCCTCGTCAGGCAGTCCTTCGTCGCCCGGCACCGAGCGCTGCCGGTTGGCATCAGCCTTGATCATGCTGGCATCGACCGCGAAGCCCTCGCCGCCGACCAGCCCTTCCGCCATGCAGCGTTCCACCGTCGCTTCGAACAGCCGCCGCAGCAGGTCGCTGTCACGGAAACGGCCGTGTCGGTTCTTCGAAAAGGTCGAGTGGTCGGGAACCGTGCCCTCGAGTCCAAGCCGGCAGAACCAGCGATAAGCCAGATTGAGATGCACTTCCTCACAGAGCCGCCGCTCCGAGCGGATGCCCATGCAGTAGCCGATGATCAGCATCCGGATCATCAACTCGGGATCAATCGATGGCCGACCGGTCTCGCTGTAATAGGGACGTAGCTGCTCGCGGATGTCGCAGAGATCGACGAACCGGTCGATGGAGCGCAGCAGGTGATCCGCAGGCACGTGTCGCTCGAGGCTGAACTCGTAGAACAACGCCGGCTGGTCGATGTGGCGCTCCCCCATCATTGGCTGATCTCCCGCTGCTCAGATCGATTGAATCAGAGCATCGGCACCTCAGCAACCGGGAGTTTTTCAACAGAATCTGCCATTTGCGGTCATCCACGATCCCTATGAACAAGCCCCCCTTGGTTCTGTCTGCCAACTTAGCAGCCTCCTTGGTGGCAATGAGTTACTGCTGCGAGTTGTGTCTGGGACTCCAATGAGCAACCACCACATTTCCCGTGCCTAATTCAAAATTTCAACTTTACAAAATGTCGAAGAGGCAGTGTCAAACGGGACTAGTGTGAGAAAAATATTTCAATAAAGTTGTTATGGATAGCAGCTCCCTTGTTTGGTCGCCACCAATGGAAATCACACATAAAAAAATTGATATCGGCCTCATTTTATACATGAAGGTGTGCGGCGGCGTATATTCGACTATAGTCACAGATTCCGCAGCCGCGTCAATCATTCGACTAAAAACACAAGCATCGCATGTGCCATCTGGGGCCATTTATATGGTGCCAGAATCCTGCAAGTCGGCGATGATTGAGTTAGCTGCCGGGAGCGCATGGCGAAAAGAATATTCGTTAAAATATATTCTTAAAAATTGCAATATCAATTAATTTGCACTGGCCATAACAATATGCGCAGCAATTTTACTTATATTAACAAATAATGTTATGCAGTTTTGTAGATTAAACATGGCCTAATGCTAAAATCGAAAGCGATCTGCGAGGGATAGTGCATTTTGAAAAAGGGAATTCTGCCAATGGAAGGGCCAGTTCTCATAGTCGACGACGATGCCAATTTGCTGCTGTCGCTGCGTCGCCAATTTGTCGGTAAATTTAACCTAGCAACGGCTCAAGGCGGGCCGGAAGCAATTGAGTTGGTGCGAACAGCTCAAGATCGAAACGCGTCTTTTGCCGTCGTCGTCTGCGACATGCGGATGCCTGAAATGGATGGGCTTCAGACACTAGCCCATATTCACGAAATTTCGCCCCAAACCATCTTGTTGATGTTGACGGGAAATTCAGACCAGCAGACAACGATCAATGCCATCAACAGTGGCCATATTTTCAGGTTCTATAACAAGCCATGTCCAATTCCGATTCTCGAAAGCGGAATAAGCGAGGCCATCACAAAATTCAAAATGCTTCAAGCCGAACACGAGATTCTGGAAAAGACCCTGGCAGGTAGCATCAAGGTTCTCATCGATCTCGTATCTTCTACTAATCCAGTCATATCAAGTCATGCAAGACGGATACGTGACTATGCCAGGAAGCTGACCTCTGATGGCCAGTTCCCCCGTCACTGGCAGTTGGAAATTGCATCGTCCCTTGCATTGATCGGCCAGCTATCGCTCCCAGTAGAATTGGTTCAAAAGCGGCACGCTGGCCAATCCATGAGCGTTGATGAACAATCAACGTTGGCCAGTGCCCCGGAAATAGCCCGCAACCTCATCACCAATATTCCGCGCTTGGGGAAGGTTGCCGAATCCATTTACCTCCAGGATCGTGGATTTGACGGTAGCGGCTTCCCTGACGGCGGCCCTGTTGGAGCGGACATTCCTCGGGATGCACGGATCCTCAAGGTGCTTAAAGACCTCAGCGAGGCCGTCGAAGAGATTGGCGCGCCCAACGAAAAATCTTTTGCCATTCTTGAGGGCAAGAAGGCGCAATACGACCCCGATATCTTTGATAAAATCCGCAAATGCCTTGAAGTGCCTCTGGCGGAAGGGCAAAACTCTTCCGATGACGATCGCATAGACAGACCGGTAGATGAAAACTCCGAATCTTCCTTACCAATCAAAAATAAAGCTGCCCGCAATATATCCGGAATTAGCTCTTTTCCCACGACAGAGACCGCCCGCAAAGCCACATTATCCAGAAAGCGTCGGCGCCACCGCATAATCGCCGTCATTATGGCTTCTATTTTTCTTGCCGCCACAGGAAGCATAGCAATCTTGTACGACAAGAGATCATCACCGCCGCTCAACGAGGTCAGTGCGTCCGAATTAATTTTGCAAATGCAAATGGCTGCGAAAGGTGATGTTGCTGCTGCGAGCAATGTTTACGGTGGAAAGTTGTTGGTCAAGGACGGAAATGTCCAAGTAGATGGCATTCCGCGATCAGCCTGTATTCAGGTCAGTTGGAAACTAATTAAGACCGGAATGCTTAGCATTAACGGGCTGGTTGCCCAGCGAGTTACAGGCACCTCCATATCAAAACAGTGCGACTCCACGAACGCGAACGTTTTGGCGTGGTCTCCCTACCAAGCCAACGAGAAAGCCGAGGAAGAATGAGCTCAAGCCCCCCCCCCAGTCCTCGAGATCGCTTTGATTTTCCCAAGGTGGAGACCTATGCCACCGGAAGCCGAATCGTGAATACGGCTCCTTCTCCGTTCAAACCGCCGACGATAATTTGGCCACCGTGCTTAACGACGACTACGTCATAGCAAATGGCCAGCCCCTGACCGGTACCCTTTCCGACGTCCTTGGTGGTAAAGAAAGGGTCGAAAATTCGGTCCTTGATGGCGTCAGGCACACCGGTCCCATTGTCGGAAAAACAGACTTCGACAAAATCCCCGAGATTTAAAGTTTCGACGGTTATTTTTCCTGGTTTAGGCTTTCCTGATTCATCGATGGCGTGGGCTGCATTGATGATAAGGTTCAAAAATACTTGATTCATTTCCCCTGGATGACAATTAACTTTTGGCAGTTTTGGATCAAGTTTAACCTCAAGTTTTGCGATATGTTTCCACGTATTCCGTGAAACCGTCACAGTGTTTTCTAAGGCTCGATTGATGTCGACCGTTGATTTCTGGGTCGTTCCTGGGTGGGAAAACTCCTTCATGGACAACACGATTCTCGCAACCTGCGTCACTCCCTCCAGGGACTGGGAAATAGCAGGAGGCAGCTCATTCATCAAAAAGTCTAGATTGGCCTGATCGACGCGGTCAAAATACTCCCGGATAAGCGGATCGCCGTTGAAGAAATGCTCCGAATTGCAAGCTAGTTTCCGCGCTTCGTCTAGAAGGGGGAGAATGTTTTTGGTGGCGTCCTGGATGAAGCTGAGATTGTCGCCAATATACTGGATCGGGGTGTTGATCTCGTGAGCAATACCTGCTGCCAATTGTCCGACACTGGCTAGGCGAGACGCCTGCAGAGCTTCACGCTGGGCTTCCTTGAGAGCCACAGTCCGTTCCGTCACGAGACGCTCTAACTCGGCATGCTGATCGGCGCGGATCCGCTCGTACTGGCGCCTCTGTGTCAGATCACCGATAGTCGCCACCACCATGCTTTGACCGCCTGCCGACACCCGACTGGCGGTGATCAATGCCGGAAATCGACTGGCATCAAATCGTGCAACCTCGATCTCCGCGCTTCCCACCTCCCCCAGGGCCTCAAACGGAGCCAGTTGATCAAAATTAGAACCAATAGCTCTGCTGGCCGGAGCTCCAAAAATGCGTTCGGCGGCGCTATTGAATGATTGGATGCGGCCTTGATCGTCCAACGTCAGAATAGCCTCCGCTGAATTATCGATGACCGCCTCCAGCCAGCGCTCGCTTTGGCGAAGGGAGGCTTCACGGCTGCCGACAGCATCACGCATGGTCCTGAAGGCGCTAACCAGCTTCCCTATCTCATCACTGGAGGGCATGGGTAAGGTGACGTCGTAGTCGCCTTCGCTCAAGAGGTGGCTGGCCTTGGCCAACTTTTTTATCGGCCGGATAACAGAGTTGTTTTGCTGCCACACCACAGCCAAGGTGCCAAACAGCAAGATCAACGCAACTATAAGTTCAAGCTGTTGTAAAACAGCAATGGCAGGGGCCACTAAGCTGTTTTCCTCCAGATCAACCGTCAACATACCTAATGACCGCCCCGCACCAGCCAACGGAACACTGAGGTGGGTCATCGCCTCAGCCTGCACGGGCTTGCCCAGGGGATAGAGCTGCTTTCCCTCTGGGGTGGTCAGGGTCAAAAACCGCCACCAGGGATGTTCTTGTCCAACTTCGGAAAGCGTCTCGTAAATCTTGGCCAGATCGCTGGCCAGTAGGTCCGGGACGATAGCCAGACCGACCAGGGTCAGCGCGCGCGTCTCTCCATTGACCCGTTCCACCACCAGCATCTGCTTCAATGAGGCAAAGGCGATGAAATGCATGACCGCAAGTACGCAGCCCGCTACGAGGAGAAGAGGAACGAGAAGCTTGACGCGAATATTCATTGGTCGACGTAAAACGCCTCCAGCCCAAGATGACGCAAGGTCTCATACTCCTGATCGCTGGCAGGCCCGACCAACTTGATCGGGACATCGGCGAGAAGCCTCACCCCCTGACGGTCCTGTCCAAGTTCCAGCAATGCCTTCTGGACACGTAGAACGGCTGCGGCAGGAACCCGCGGGTGAGCCGCCAGCGGGTGAGGCGGAAACCGGTCTGTTTCGTGAATGATGGTTAAGCCATCTCGGATTTCAGGCTTTAGCTGATCGAAGGTCGCACGGATTCCCCCCGCAGCATCCGTCTGGCCCAGTAAGACGTTTAAATAGGCCGAATCATGCGACTTCACATAGACCTCAGAAATTTTTATATGGAACTTGCGGACGAATTCTGCGCGTGGGATCAACGAAGCTCCCATGGCATTGGGCGCTGGGAACGCAACCTTCCGTCCATCTAGCATCGCCACATTGGTCAGGCCAGTGCCTTTCGCCACAACAACAACGCCATACAGATCGTTTTCCACGTCGCGGACAATGGCCTGATAGCCCTGGCGGCGATGGGCGACTACGTAATGATAGGGGTTCATATAGGCGAAGTCATAAGCCCCGGCATTGAGGGCTTTTTCAAAGGCGGGAATGGTCGGTTCCATCACCAGATGAAAGCGAAAGCCCGTCATGGGCTCAAGCCGCTCGATAATTGGGCGCCAAATGGCCTCGATGCGCCGATGATCGAACTGGGGCACGACCGAGATACTGTATGTCGGAGCATCGCCTGCCCGTGCTTCCGAATACAAGGCCGTCACGGCGAGCATCAAGATGGCAACTGCTTTGCGATAACCCGGCATAACCCTCTCCTGACTTAGTTAGTCCTGGGCCTCGAGGCAAAGCGGCGCACCATGATGGGCTCCTTCAGCCGCGCCATCGCGTTGATGTTTTGCAGTCTCAGAAACAGCAGATCACTGATGGTTTCACCGGCGGCAAGTACCAGCCGTCCACTCTCGAGCGTCAGATCGCTTACCAAGACATCACCTGCGCAAATGCCAGTTGCGGGAACGGCAATGCGGATTTCAGCCCCGTCATCAGACTGACCGCTAGGGGTTAAAAGACAGGCCCCAACTGCGGCAAGAACAGCGAGATCATATCCGCCCTCCTTTTCGAGCGCGACAAGGGCCTCCTTGGACGGATTAGCTCCAGCTATCCGATCCAAATTGAGCAGTACTTTGAGAATCCGCCCAGGCAGAGTGGCCAGGGAGCGTTGATCAAAATCACGTTCTCCCCCGGCGGAGAATTGTACGGCCCGAGCGACTGGCTCAAGGCGGGGAATCTTCTTGATAAGGGCCGCTCCGACGGCAGGAACGCGGTGGATCATCTCTTGTTCCATCGCAGAAAGATGCTGGCCTGCATGATGCCGAGCAAGCACTTCGGGAGGAACTGCAATGGCTCCCAGTTGAGACAACTCCGCCGCCATTTCTACAACCCACGCATCACCAAGCTTCATATGACGGGCAATCTCTACGGCCCAACCATGAATACGTCGGGAACGGTGAAAAATATCCGGGGCCACCAGCGACAGAACATCACTCAGTAAGGAAATGCTACCGGCCAAAGTTCCTTCCAGAAGAGCTCGCTCCCCCTGAATTAACTGGTGCTGGCGGATAGCCGCTTCGATGCCGTCGATAAGCGTCGCCATAGGGCACGGCTTGTTGAAGAAACGAAAAATCCTCCCGTCATTGATGGCATTGATAGCTGTCTTCTGGTCCGCATTGCCGGTCAGCATGATCCTAACCGTATCTGGCGATATCTCCTGAAGCCGACGGAGGACCTCAACACCGTCCATACCGGGCATGCGCATGTCGCAAACGGCGACCGCAAAAGGTCCAGAATTCTGGGCAAGGCCCAATGCCTCAATACCGCCCTCAGCAGTCATCAGATCAAACTTTTGCCCGAGGTGGCGGCGCAGGCCTGCCAGCAGGTTGACGTCGTCATCGACGATCAAAATCTTTTCGGCCAGCCTCATGTTTCGTACTCCTCACGTGCGCGCTCGGCGACGGCAATCCAATCCTCAACTCTGGAAACAGCGCCAGTTTTTTGCAAAAACACCATATCCAGCCCATTGATCCATTCGGCCTTTTCCGCTTTGCCTGAGGGCGGAGGTTTCACCAGATGCTGAGCCGCATGCACGGCGGTAATGGCCCCCATAGTGTGGGGAGAGAAAAACTCGCAGCGACTTGGTTCGTGATGAAAAAGTACCGCCTCAACGACCGGATCAGTAAAACCCCACAGCCCCAGAAGTGCCGCCCCCAATTCTGCATGACATGCTCCCAGCGCGTTCCGTTCCGCCGCTACGATGCCACCGCCTGAGCGGTCCAGCGTATTACGTAGATCGGCTATTTGGACTGGACATTTAGCAAATAAAAGCAGGGATCCAACATGGGATAGCATCCCGGCGCATTGAATGAGATCAATTTCATGCGGGTCAAGGCGGTCGCTTTCAGCGACCCTGCGCGCCAAAAGCCCGATCTGTAGGCTTCTTTTTTGCAATTGCTTGACGGCAAGGCAGTCAATTCCGGTACAACTGAACGACTCGAACACGGTCCCGAGGACGGTCAAGGTTCGAACCATTTCGAAACCAAGTAACTTCACGGCCTGCATTACATCCGAAATGGATGACGGCAGATAGAAAAATCCGGAATTGGTCAGCTTAAGCAAATTGACTGTCAGCCCAGTGTCCGATGAGATAATCCGCGCGACTTCGGCAGTCGATCCGTCTTGAGACTGCAGCGCACTGAACAAGTCCGTCAAAGCTTTTGGGAGGGCCGGAATGGAGGTCGCCCCTCCCACCAGGGCCATCAAATCTGCTGATCGAATAATCTGGCGCACGCCCAAGGAGCGCCTAATCGCCTCAGCCAGAGCATGAGGGGTGCAGGGCTTGACAAAGTACTGATGTGCCGGGCCAATGGTACGAAAGATTGCTTCGCGTTCAGAAAAGCCGGATAAAATTATTCGAACTGCTTCAGGCTGTATCGTTCTGACTCGGTCCAACAGTGTTGCCCCATCCATTCCAGGCATGCGCATATCGCTGACCACTACAGCTACTCGCTCCCGAGCAAGAATTTCGAGAGCTTCTGCGCCACTGGTGGCAAACACCTGATTCCATTCATTGCGTTGGCCATAAAGGCTTCTGCGTAAGCCGTCCAAGACGCTTTTCTCATCATCGACAAACAGAACGGTGGGAAGGGATGTGGTCATGAACCTTATCCTTACGATAAACTAGCGTCTTCAGACGAGGCTGCGGGTATTTCAATAGGCAGGCGGATCCGGAAGCACGCTCCTGACCCGGGTTCGGACTCTGCGGTGATCTGGCCCCCATGGCGATGAATGATTGCTTTGGTAATCGCCAGTCCTTGCCCCGTTCCCTGGCCAGGAGCTTTAGTGGTGAAAAACAGCTCAAAGATCTGCTTGAGATTTTCCGGCTCGATCCCGACTCCAGAATCCCTGACGGTTAATTCGACGCCATCACCCAAACTCTGTGTCTTCACTTTGATCCGGCCTAGAGATGAAGAGCCAAGTTCCGCTATGGCATGCGTGGCGTTAACCAGCAGATTAACAAGCACTTGGTTGATCTCGCCTTCGATGGCAGAAATTTTCGGCAGGTCAGGGTCTAAATCAAATTCCAACTCTGCCACATATTTCCATTGATTCCGGGTGACTGTGGCAACCACGTCAATCAGGTGATTGAGATCGATGGGATGCGGCAGTTTAGAACTGGGATATGAGAATTCCTTGATAGCCTGAACAATCTTGGCGATGCGAAGTGTCCCATCCTGGGCCTGTGCCGCGGCAGCGGGCAACTCGGCCTTGAGAAAGTCCAGGTCAAGGCCGTCTAGATTTTTTGTCACGGCGACCAAATCGCCTTCCGTTGATTTTGCAGCCTTCACGCTCTCGGCCAGATCAAGGAGGCTTGAAATTCCGTCACTCATAAAGGCGATATTGTCACTGACATATTGGGTCGGCGTATTGATCTCGTGGGCAATGCCGCCGGCAAGGGTGCCAAGGGCTTCCATTCTGTCCGACTCCGCAATCCGCTCGATCATGGCCGCTCGCTCTTGCTCGGCGATGATCCGGTCGGTGATGTCCTGAAGCGTCATGACGACCATCGCGGGGGCGGCGGAGTCTCTGCTGACCTCGCCCAGAACGTGGAGTGTCCGCGCCCCAATCCGCAATTCGAGTTCAAAGCAGGATCCCGACCTTCTCGAAAGCAGGTCCATAAGCCTGCCCCTGTCGTCGGATGCGACATTGAAAAACACATCCTCCTCCGACCCAGACTTCCGGGCGGGATCAATCCCCAGCATGTCCTGGGTGCCCTCGCCAAGCAAATAATCGCCAGTGATCAGGTTCAACTCGATGAACCCAAGCCTTGCGATGCGGTGTGCCTCGCTTAGTTGCTGCTTCGACCTAGCGATTTCCCTGACCAGCTGGGCCGAGTTGTTTGCCTTCTTAGTCAGACCGAATAGCCGCCACAACAACCAGACCGAACCGACCGACAACAGCAAAAATGCCGAGACGATAACAACGGCTTTAGTGACATCTGAGTGCCATTGGGCAAGGTAATCTTCTGTTCCCATCCCAACGACGAGATGGAACGGTGCCGCCGACAGGCGGCGATAGGCGTTGAGCCGTTCGACCCCGTCGCCGGTACGCTGTGTATGAAAGGACCTGGCCTGATCGCCCGAGGCGATGGCCTGCGCCAATTCGTCAGAAAAAACCTTGGTGCCGATCTGCTGGGATGGAGACGAACTGGCCGGATACCGGGTGATCATGCCCGTATCGCCGTCGCGCAACAGAGCGACACCATTTACCCCAAGTCTCGCCGCTGACAGCAGGCTATTGAAGTAATCAATATTGACTGTCGCGGATATCACGCCAGCGAAACTACCGTCTTGGCTGTTGTAGCGCCGTGACAGCGAGATACCCCATTCATGGTCGATACGCGTCAATATGGGATTGCTGACAAAAAGTCCGGAACGGCTATTCTCGCGGTGCACAATGAAGTGGTCACGATCGGAAATGGATGTTGATTCAGAGGGGAAGGTGCCGGAACCATACAAGATGGTGCCGTGCTCATCAGTTACGCGAAAATTGGCTAAACCCGAAAGCCAGGATTTTCGGTTGTCCAGAAAAATTTTGGCTTCCCGGTCCTCGATGCGCCCTTTTACTCGAAGTTCGTGCTCCAGCCAGTCCTCAATCTCGTGGAGGGTCAGGTCAATTTTACTGACTGATTCCGAAATATTGTGATCGAGCAGGAGAGCCGTACTTTCCACCGTGGCGCGGATCTCTCTTTCCTGAAGATTCCTCGTGGCGTTCAGGCCATAGGAGAGCAGCCCAACAACGGTGATGTCGACCGCCATCGTAATCAAGATCAGAGCAGCCATTACCGACCGGGACAACGTCACACTGGCGGCAATACGCTGTCGCCAGCTTGGAGACGATTTCGCAATCTCGCCCCCACCGTCTTTTCTCGCGACAAAGCGGGCGTAGTCTTTGTCACTGTTCTCGATATGAGAGCACAGCCAATTGCTGATGAAATTGAGCTCGCCGATCTCCAATTCATGCTTGTCATTGCTGTCGGCGCTGGCGACCAGGGCGTCCAATTGTATAAGCAGCTTTTGATGTTCGAGAACATGCTCGCCGAACCGCGGATACCCCCATTCCTCCAACAGGGATTCCTCGTGGCGGAGGTGATTTCGCATCGTCTCGGACACACGATGAATTGCATCAGCGGTGGCTTGCTTGTCACTGCACCGTTCCGTAGCCGCCCAGAGATCATTAAGAACGCCAAACAACGCCTGGTGTTCGGCATCAATTTCTGGAATCTGAACGCTGTATTGGGGGGCCCAGTGGAGAAGAGCCATCAGGATTGTCCTCGGAAATGATTAGATCTGTCCTTAGTCGGGTCTGAAAGTGACCCGCTTCCAATGATCCAGCTACTCCCATATGGGACTTATCAAGCCGCAGGTGACGATGGCCATAATGCCCCATGATCGCCGATAGGCGTGGCAGCCCGTCTTCTAAAGGACCCCATCATATGAACGCCCAGTCCCAGCCTAATTCGACTGCCTCCATGGGCCCCGGAAGTATGAAATCCCCATCGGTCGAGTTCTTAGGGCAAGACCGACGGCGCCACAGCCGCAGAATCGGTGATGGAATGGTTGTCATTATCGATAATCGGATATTCCCAATCTTCGACATCTCAGTTTCGGGCATCCGATTTCAGGGAGATGGCCGACAAGTGGGGGATATCATCAGGTTCCGGCTTGCTTGCCTTCAGAACATGAACGATTTTGTCGATTGTAAAATAATCGTGCGCGTTGCCGATGAAAACTCGATTAGAGCGGAGTTCAGGCCAACTTTTCGTCTTATGAAATTTTTACTTGGGCACTTTAGCGAGATCAATGGGCCTCGGCCACTGTTCTTTAGATAAAGACACAAGCAACTCGTAAGGCCGCAAATAATGCAAAAACCAAGCTTATTATTCGTTGACGATGAGCCGAACATTTTGTCGGCCATCCATCGCATCCTCAATCCGCACAGAGATAAATGGGATATAAATTTTGCCAGCGGCGGAGATGATGCTCTAGATTTTATGGCCAACAACATCGTCAATGTCATCGTCACTGACATGGCCATGCCTGAAATGGATGGGAAAAAACTAATCTACCGGCTTCACGAGTTGTTCCCCGACACGATTCCAATTGTTTTGTCCGGGCACTGGGATATCGCCACATCGCTGCGTGAACTTGGGCCCAATGTTCGTTTCCTCAGCAAGCCTATTAATCATGACCTGCTGGTCTGGGCGCTTAAAGACGCAGTCACTGACGCGCGCTTGTCACCCTCCATGCTTCTAGAGATCCCACAGTCACCACCAAGCGTCCAGGATCCGCTTTCAAAGAACTTGGACGCCCCCTATTCCAGCAGTTGGATATCCGTCGCCCCAAATGCAGACTGAATGCTCTGTCTCTAAAAGTAGCCGAGGATCATCCTGACAACATCAGATTGACGAGTTGCCCCGGTCTTGAGAAAGACCCTCTTGAGATAGTTCCGGGCAGTTCCAACGGCGATGCCCGAGACGGCTGCCGCCTCCTCCAATGAGCAACCCAACACGAGTGAATGGGCAATCCGTGCCTCTGCGGGGGTCAGGCCGAACAGTGTCGACAATTGCTCAGCCCCAGGAATGTTTTTGCTGAGGGGGTCGCGGAGATAAACGCTCACTTGGGCATCGTTCGCCTGACTGTTTGGCGCGCGACTGACTGTTGCGGATAAGGATGAACCAAGATTAGGGCGTTCGATCAGGATCGTCCCACCGCCACCACCTTTGGATGTGCCGCGAATTAAGTCATGAAATTGGGCGGTCTCCTCTATGGCCGCTAGGCGAAGAATCCGGTCCGCACCGACATACAGACCATCGGCAGCTGCGCATAAGTGCGCCGCCACGCTATTCATAAACAGAACATGGGCCTTGCTGTCTAGAACGAGAACTCCGACTGCAAGGGAGTCTAGCGCTATTCTTTCCGGAGATGAGCCCAAAAGGGATTGCGCCTTGCTCTGGTCATCTAAGGCGGCCGCAATGCCCTCCACCAGCAAAGGCTTTGGGCAGGGCTTGGGAAAAAACCTAAAAATCTCGGCACGATTAATGGCCTCTACGGCCACCCCCATGTCCGAAACGCCGGTTAGCATTATGTAAGTGGATCGCGGGGAAACCTGCTTCATCTTCACCACAAGCTCAATCCCATTGAGGCCGGGCATCATCATGTCAACAACAACGACGTTGAACGGTTGGGACCTAAAGAGTTCAAGAGCCCTCTCAGGGGAGTCGCAAAATGTCAAATCCCAGCGAAAATATTCTGTCGCTAAATTTCTTGATAGAGCCTCTAGGACATGGCCCTCATCATCAACAAATATAATGGATGGCTTGCCAGTCATTTTAGGCACTCACCTTGATGTGGTGACGTTTTGTGGCCGATCTCTCCCCTCCTCTGGTCAATGACTAAAGTAAAAACTTATCTCCCGAGAGACCCCCGGCTACTTTTGGGCAGTGTGAAGTTGAAGATTGTCCCGCCAGATGGATTCGCCTCATACCAGATCCTGCCCCCGTGATGGTGCACGATCCGCTTGCAAATTGCCAGCCCGACACCGTGGCCAGTATAATGGCCGTGCCCATGAAGGCGCCGGAACATGTCAAAGATATTGTGGTCAGTTTCTTCGACACCTATACCATTATCGGCTACTTTAAATACCATAACACCTTCGACTTCTGTGTGGAAAATGCGCACGTGAGGAATTGACATCGGAAGGCTGAACTTGATGGCGTTTTCAATAAGGTGCCGTAATAACTGAACAATAGCCCGTTCACTGCCGAAAACAGAAGGAAGCGCGGACACTTCCACCAGTGCGCAGGAATCAGAAATGTCACTCATCAGCGGCTCCAAGGCCAGTGCACAAGCCCGCCCCATGTTAACATCAGCAAATGCCGTGTGGTCGGTAGCGATCTGGGTGTAGGCCAAAAAGCCTCCGGTTAGAGCATCCATTCGATTGACGCCGCTAACGATGAATTGGACATACTCCGCAGCCTCACCGCTTAAGGACGGAGCATGGTGCCGATCCAGCAACTGAGCATAGGAAATGACTTGGCGAAGCGGTTCTCGCAGGTCGTGGGCCGCGATAAAGCTCAATCTCTCCAGTTCTTGTTTGGCCTCAGTCAAGTCCACCACCAACTGACGCAGCATGGCATTGTTACGCGAAAGAGCTTTTGCATTGGCCTTCTCCGCCTCTTCCATCGCCTTACGTGAGCCGATTGCCAGATCGATCCCTTCGATCAGGACGGGAATGGGGCATGGCTTAGTGAAGAAGCGAAAAACCTTGCCTTCGTTGATAGCCGCCACTGCCGTCTCCTGATCGCTATTCCCAGTCAACAGTATGCGAATGATATCGGGATGCCGTATCTGGAGCTCGTGCAGCAACTCAAGTCCGGTGATTTGCGGCATGGTCTGGTCGGTCACCACCACATCAACTGCCCGTCTTCCGATGATCTCTAGCGCCTCAACGCCGCTATGGGAGAATATCATGGTCCAATGTTTGTCATATTCGCGGAGCTTGCGCCTCAAGGCATCAAGCACATTCGGCTCGTCATCAATGAATAATATCGTTGGATTGTCGTATTCCATGGTAATTTCTATTTATTCCCTTGCGGCGCTCGGCAAAGTTCATTCCCCGAGCTTCCTGTCATCACGCACCGACCAGATTAACCCTAGCCATGAAATCGCGGATCTCTCCGTTCAGTTTTTCGGCATTTTCGGCACCTGCAGCCGCGCGTTCGAACAGGCGCTCGGCTACGGTTGCCGCCTGCCTCGAGGTTGTCGAGACCAGTTGAATGGAGGATGCGGAATGCTCTACGCTTTGTCGCACCTGGGCCGTGGCCTTGGCGATCAGGTCGGTAGCTGCGGTCTGCTGGTCGATGGCGCCGTCGACCTTCTGGGTTATCTGGCTGATCTGTAGAACGGTTCGTCCAATCGCTGCCATGACGTCAACGGCACCAGCCACCGAGCTTTGGATCAGAGCGATCCGCTCGCGGATATCGTCCGTCGCCTTGACCGCCTGAATGGCCAGCGATTTTACCTCATGGGCCACCACCGTGAATCCCTTGCCTGCTTCCCCGGCGCGGGCCGCCTCAATTGTCGCGTTCAATGCCAGCAGGTTCGTCTGGCCAGCGATGTCGCTGATAATGTCTACCACATTCTCGATATGTCGGGCGGTGTCGGCCAGATTGGCGAAGACCGCATTGGCGGCATCCACATCGGCGTCGGCGTCATTGGCAATGCTGGATGCCCGGGATACCTGGCCGCGCACATCGATCAGCGCCGCATGGAGCCCTTTGGTCGACGCCGCGACGGATTCTGCCTCGCGCAGCGTCGCCTGCGCCTCGTCGCACACCTTGGCGGACAGGGCCGATGCGCTGTTCACCTCGGCCTTCATGGCGTCGGCTTCGACCCAGGTGCCCTTACTGATGCTAACGCCCTCGTCGACCCGCGCATTGACCGCATCGCGGAATTGGCCGGCGAGAGAGCTATTTTCGCGGATCCTGATGCCCAGGTTTTCGGTCATACGGTTGATGGTCGTCGCTGAATGCCGATAGGCCCGATGCATGCCATCGACAAGTATGCGTCGATGGAACCGTCCCGCCGTAACCTCCCTTAGCGAGGCATTGCTTTCACGCGCGAAGGAATCTGCAGCATCAAGCACGTTATTGGTGGCGCGGCACAATCGACTCAGGGTATCGCGACCCCGCCCGATATCGACCAGCCTTTGCTCCAGATTGCCGACGGCGCCACCTTCCGGGACGCGAACTACCAGTTCGACGGTGGAATACGTGCGCCGAAGCGCGTACATGCTCCAGCCAAAGGCTACTACACCGCCAGCCGCCAGAACCAATCCATAGACCGGCAGGGTGGCAATCGCGATTATCGTGGCGCCGCCCCCGAGAATGCAGCAAAGGATCATTGTCAATGTCAGCGTGTTCAGGGGGGACGTAAACAGTGGATGACGCACGATGAAGTTCATACTGAAATTTCCTCATCTATATCGAGAAAATGAACTCGGAGTAGCTGAGGCCGGATTTCGCGATCTTTGACAGCAGGAATTCCAGACCGCGCTCGACGCCGTAGCGATCATGAGATTTCTCGATTACGTTGACCGCGTCATACAACGGGCTGATCGCGTCGACGGCCGTGCGAGACGGAGCTCTCCGGTTGGAGTGAAAGCCGATGATCTTGCCGGTTCGATTGACTGTCGGGGTTACGTGCGCGAAAACCCAGTAATGGTCACCACACTTCGCCCGGTTGATCACATATGCGAAGACCTCCTCACCCTTGCTGATAGTCTCCCACAGCAGTTTGAAGACAGACCTCGGCATGGCGGGATGACGGATGATCGAGTGAGGCGCGCCAAGAACCTCGTGCTCCTCATAGCCACTGATTTTCAAGAATTCTGAATTGACGTATGTGATCAACCCGCCCACATCCGTCTTTGAGACGAGCATTGCCCCGGAATCGAGATGCCGTTCCGTCCCGGTCACATTCTGCCGGATGGCCTTCGCCTGGAGAAACGCTTCCTTGGACGCCGTGGTCACTGGCCCCTTGAATGTAGAAATCCGCATAACGCCATGCCCCCATCCACCAAAGATCAAGAAGTACCGAGCCGAATGAACACCGGCAGGTCCAACTCTACCTTTATGCAGAAGGCCTGCCGCCGATACTCCCAAATGGGAGTGCCAAAATGCAGACGTTGAGTGTTGTTATTGTGGCGTCAAACTGCTTTTCGGTTTGTTGATGTGGGTACGCGCGTCAGCCGAGTGGTGATAGCATCGGCATCTTCACCCGGCCGACGCGCGAGGCAGAGGTCGTATATCGATACGCGACGGCAAACATCCTCGCTCGGGAGATTTGTGGGAGTTGAACCCGCGAGCTCCGAGATAATGGCGGAGAGGCGCATGGCGTCGAGTGGTGGAACAGTGATCTTATCAGCTACCGAGTTGGGTCAGGTAGAGCCGGTTGGCCCCGGCGCGGCAGGTGACCGCAGTACCCCCGGCAACCGCCAGTCAGCAGGAACGCCCGCTATGCCGGGTCAGTGCCGCTATCGGACCCAGACTGCTACTACCCCCGCAATAGCTGCCATCACAGCCAGCCACGCAAACCATGGCTTGGAGCGGCGGCGAATTGGCGGCGGCGCAGATAGACCAAAGTGACGCATGAGTGTTCCAAAATGCAGATGGCCGACCGGGTGGCTGTCGAAGCCGGCCCGGTCGGCCTCGCGGGGGGCCGAATTGGCGAAACTGCTCCCCTGAAGGAATTGTGCTCTATCTCCAAGAGCAGTCAAGCAATTGATACCGGCAGACAAGACGCGCGGTGAGCCCGTTGGCAGCCGCGCAGCAAGTGACCGCTACGCCCCCAGGTTGGGCTGATCCCAAAATCTTGGTTTCAATCTGTCACTTGATCAGACCGTCGTCAGTGTGCAATGAAACGCTCCCAAGGGGAGTGGATCATGAAAGCTGTTGCCCTCGGCGATCTTTATCAGAGTGACGGTCGGAGCCGGACGGTTTGGTCGGTGGACAGCATCATCGACGTCCCGAAGTCGGGAACCATGGTGCGGCTGGCGAAGATCGATGGTTATGGCTCGGTAACCGTCCATCTGTCTCAACTGGGAGTCGGCAGCGGCTTCACCAAGATCGATGAGGTTCTCATCCAGACCCGTTGACACGCCAAATGATGGAACTGCGTGTTTATAGTGTGTGCCCGAATTTCAAGTGGATCTGCATTATCGGGTGCATTCCAGACGGAATCGAAGCATACTTTGGGCGTGGCTCTCATATAGCCAACGGCGTGAAAGGTGGGCTTGGCATTTCCGATGAAGATCCTTATTGCCGATGATCACCAGTTGTTTCGCGAGGGTCTGCGTCACATCCTCACCCTGTACGTGGAAGCTTCGCAAATTGTGGAAGCGAGCAGTTTCGCAGAAGTCATTGAGGCGGGAGAACGTGAATCGGGCATCGACTTGGCTCTGCTCGATCTGACAATGTCCGGTGGGCCTTGGCCTGAATGTCTAAGGAAATTGCGTCATTTGCTTCCGTCCCCAGCGCACATCGTAATCGTTTCTGACGTCGCTGACCGGTCCGCCGTCAATCTTGCTATCGACCTCGGAGCGTCGGGTTTCATCACTAAAGCATCATCCAGCCAAGTTTTTCTGGCGGCGCTAAACTTGGTTGTGGCTGGCGGCATTTACCTTCCTGCGGAGTTTGCTGATCCCGGTAATCAGCTGGTTACTGCCACAGTCGAGGTGCCGAATATTACTCACCTCACTCCGAGGCAGCGTGAGATTCTCAGCCAATTAAAGACTGGAAAGTCGAACCGAGAAATAGCTACAGATCTTGGTCTGGCTGAGGGCACTGTGAAGCTTCATGTAACGAGCATACTAAAAGCTTTGTCCGTTCGATCTAGGACACAAGCCGCTTTGCTTGCTTAAAAATTGCCGTAATCTGTTCGCAGATGACTGCGGATTGCCCGGAGTTGACGGCGCGGCCCGTGTGAAGTGCTGTCTCGCCGAATGACCTAATTGGGTCATGGATAGCCGATTGGTCCCGGCGCTGTTTCAGACCGCTCTACCCCTGACACCCGTCGTTCGCCGAGAACGGCTGCTGCGGCCCCGTTGTGCCATGACCGGACATAGTCAGCACCCGTTACCACCACGACCAAGCCACTCGGCCTCGACGAGGATGGTAACTGCCTTCACCATTGTTGTCCGTTCGCCAGGTTCCTCATCACAAACATCCTGGCAGAATATTCCACTGGCCCGATCGTGTCTCTTAATGGCGATAGAAAGCTCTTAACAATCGCGCCGGACGGGAGCCCTCGCAATGACGACGTTGCCTCGTCCCTGATATTCCAAGCGGGAGAAGCTGGCGGCGTTCGCCATGGCGATGCCGCGACCATGCAGGTCGAAGGCGCGCGCGGGCTCCATTTGCATGAAGCGTCCGGGATCGAACCCATCACCCTCGTCCGAAATCACGAAAACGACGTCCTCGCCATCGTGGGACGCGCGGACGCGCGCCACGCGGCTTGACCACGGCGCGACGCCGAGACGGCGGCTTATCTCTTGTTCCCAACGCCATGTCTTCCGCAATTCCGATTTCTCGGTATAGCTGATGCCGAGATTGCCGTGCTCGACCGCGTTGATCATCAATTCCAGCAGCCCCATGCCGACATCGTCGGGCCTGTCGCAGAGCTCGGCGAGAACGGCGGCCAATGAGCGAACATCATCCAGCGTTCGAAACATGAAATCGCCGCTTGTCATAAGCGACAAGGCCACGGCGACGTTGGCCTTGGAGTCCCTCAGGCTCTTGCGTTCGGCGATGTCTGCGACAATTCCGGCCACCAGCGGGCAAAGCAGGTCCGGATAAACGGGCTTGCACAGATAGTAGTGGGCTCCGGCCTCCAAGCCTTCCCGTATTTCGTCCTGCGACGAGGCGGAGGTCTGGATGATCACCGGAATTCCGTATAAGGCGGCGTCGCCCTTCATGCGGCGAAGCAGGCCAAGCCCATCCAGACGCGGCATGACCCGGTCCAGCAGAACTAGGTCATGCTTGTAGGAGTTCAATTTGTCCCAAGCGTCCTCGCCGTCGACGGCAAGGTCAACGCTGTAACCGGCGCCGATCAAGGTCTCGGAGAGTAGTTCTAGACAGATTGGGTCGTCATCCACGACGAGAATGCAGGTCATGCCCCCTCCTTGCCGGGAATCGACGTCCCCATCTCCAATATCGGACGCCTACCCAGGCTGAACGTTCATTGCTTGGATCCGCCCCGAACGGCGCTTCTGAGCAGAGCCAATGCCTCCTCAAAAGCGAAGTCTTCGATGTTCTGAGCGATCGCGGCGGCTTGACCGCCAATTGCCGCCCGAAAAATGGCCTCATTGTCGCGATAGAGATTTCCCGCCGCCATGTCGTCCATGGACAGAAGTTCGTCAAGTCGACTCAAAAGAGTTTTGGCGGCGGCTTCATCAAAATCTTCGCCCCCAGGCCCCTCGCCATGTTCAGCTTCTCTCGGAGCCGCCACGACAGGCCGTAGCCGGTCGCACATGACCTGGAATTCGGCTTCAAGCTGACGTGCCTTATGCGGAATGTCGGCGGATACTTCGTTCGGAGAATTCTTGAGAGCAGCTTCAATCTCGGCGGCGATCTGGCGAAGGCCCTCGATTCCCAGAGTTGCCGACATTCCCTTCAGGGTATGGGCAATCCTATGCGCCGCGTGAATGTCACCCGAGGAGAGGGCCTGTAGCAGATGCTTGCCGTCCTGATTATCAATAAACTTCGCCAAGAGCCTGAGATAAAGGTCAAAGCGCCCATTGGCCGCCTTGAGGCCCGCAACCACGTCAAGACCGTCGATTAGACCCAGCTTGTCGCGAGCAAGGCTGTAATCCACCTCGTCGGCATTTTTCGGGCTGGACCTCAGCGGGTTAGATCGTTCACCACGGCCATCGGTTGCCGGAAGCCATTTCAGCAAGGTCAGGTAAAGCGCCTCAGGGTCCACCGGCTTGGCGATGTGATCGTTCATGCCCGCGTCGAGACAGGCATTGCGATCTTCATCGAACGCATTAGCCGTCATAGCCAGGATGGGGGTTTTCACGTGATTCGGAAGCTTTCGAATCGCGCGTGTCGAGGCCAATCCATCCATGTTCGGCATCTGCATATCCATCAAGATGACGTCATATTGGCCTTGGGCTGCCTTATCCAATGCGACTTGGCCATCTTCCGCAACATCGACATCAAGGCCGACGGCACAAAGAAGTTCGACTGCGACCTCCTGGTTCACCAGATTGTCCTCGGCGAGCAGAATACGGCCGCCGCCTCGATGCAGAAGAACGGACTCGGCTTCTCCCGCGGCAAGCCCGCCCATGATCGTATGCTTGCCGGAAAGCGCGTCCTGCAAGCCATCGAACAGCCGGGACGGCGTCAATGGCTTGAGCAACATATTGTGAAACCCGGTCTCGGCCAGCACATCGGCGGAGACGCTATCGCCATAGGCTGTGACCAGCATCCTTGCTGGCTGACGCGAGATCGGCAGCAAGAACAATCGCCGCCCCAATTCAAGCCCATCCATCCCAGGCATCTGCCAATCGATCAGAAGAATGTCGAATGGTTTTTTGGAGGCGTCGGCTTCTTCCACAGCGGCGAGAGCGGAAACGCCATCAGCAACAGCCAAAACCTGCAGACCAAGCATTTCCAGCATGCCCACATGGGCCTCTAGGGCATCACTGAGATCATCAACCACAAGAGCACGCAGGCCGCTGGCCTCGACCCGCTTGGACGGAAAATTCCCACCACCCAGGGGAAATGATAAGGGAACTTCGATCCAGAAGGAACTTCCTTGGCCAAATTCGCTGTCTACGCCGATTCGCCCCCCCATCATCTCGGTCAAACGCTTGGAGATCGCAAGACCGAGACCAGTACCCCCATACTTCC